>NZ_JBGONH010000022.1:0-71581 GCF_041439075.1 Vibrio sp. FF145 | reverse complement strand
CTTCTTCTTGAAGATAAAAGCGGCTTTCCCCGGAAAGCCGCGATGAACCTTTTTTAATGGCGTTAACTTGAAAAATAAGCGAGACGGTTAGTCTCGGTTAAGTTCAAGGAACTCTTCTACTTTTTTCACCATGTTCTTAGAACCGACAAAGAAAGGCACACGTTGGTGCAGTTCTGTTGGTTTTATATCCATGATGCGTTGGGCGCCATCGGAGGCAATACCGCCAGCTTGCTCCATGATGAAGGCTATTGGGTTGCACTCGTACAGCAGACGCAGTTTACCCTGAGGGTGGCTTTGCGTACTCGGGTATAAGTAGATACCGCCTTTCAGAAGATTACGGTGGAAATCTGATACTAGAGAACCGATGTAACGTGATGTGTAAGGGCGGTTGTCGCTTGGCTCATTTTCTTGGCAGTACTTGATGTACTTTTTAACACCCGTAGGGAAGCGAATGTAGTTACCTTCGTTGATGGAATAAATCTTACCTTCATCAGGGATCATCATATTTTCATGAGACAGACAGAAGGTGCCCAGAGATGGGTCGTAGGTGAAGCCATTTACACCTGCACCAGTTGTGTAAACAAGCATAGTTGAAGAGCCGTAAATTACGTACCCCGCGGCTACTTGCTTGTGTCCTGGCTGTAGGAAGTCTTCTTGTGTTGGTGGGGTACCAACAGGTGATACTCGACGGTAGATAGAGAAGATTGTCCCAACAGATACATTGACATCGATGTTTGAAGAACCATCAAGTGGGTCCATCAGAACGACGTATTTTGCGTTTTTGTTGAGCTCTTTATTGAAGGCGACAGCTTCGTCTTCTTCTTCACTTGCAACACCACAAACTTGATCACGAGCTTCTAGAGCCGCTTTAAACTTGTCGTTCGCGTAAAGGTCTAGCTTTTGCTGTTCTTCACCTTGAACGTTGTCTGTACCAACAGCGCCAGTGATGTCGACTAGACCAGCCTTGTTGATCTCACGGTTAACAATTTTTGCAGCAAGTCGAATAGACGACAAAAGGGATGATAGATCACCGCTTGCATGGGGGAAGTCACTCTGTTTCTCAACAATGAACTCACCAAGGGTGCGCATCTCAGACATGTTATTTCCTTAAACTTCTCTCAATATTAGGGGGATTTGAGCACTATAGAATTTGCCTCTTACTCGGACTTTATTCACCTAGACGCCTACTTAAATTCTAAAGGTTAGATCTTTTTAATGGTAATGAACTAAGCGACGCAGATCTCACTTACTATGTCGACTAAATTTGTTTTGCATTGCTACTCGCTTTTAATCGCCATTTAATGATAATGAGTGCAGTAGTTTGATTTAGACATGGTTCATTTAGCCAAGCGTTTGGAAGCAATTTATGCATATTCATATCTTAGGAATTTGTGGCACCTTCATGGGAGGTGCTGCGGTATTGGCTCGTCAATTAGGTCACAAGGTTACCGGTAGTGACGCGAATGTTTACCCACCAATGAGCACTTTGTTGGAGTCTCAAGGGATTGAAATTATTGAAGGGTTTAACCCAAGCCAGTTAGAACCAAGGCCTGATCTCGTGGTGATTGGTAATGCGATGAGTCGTGGCAACCCGTGTGTTGAGTATGTATTGGATAACAACCTTAGATACACCTCAGGCCCGCAATGGTTGCAAGAGTTCTTGTTGCATGATCGTTGGGTATTAGCGGTATCGGGAACGCATGGCAAGACAACAACATCGAGCATGCTGGCTTGGATTTTAGAAGACTGTGGCTATGCGCCTGGCTTCTTAGTGGGCGGCGTGTTAGGTAACTTTGGTATCTCTGCTCGCCTTGGTGAAAGCATGTTCTTCGTGGTCGAAGCTGACGAATACGACAGTGCTTTTTTTGATAAACGATCTAAGTTTGTTCACTACCACCCAAGAACCTTGGTAATGAATAACCTCGAGTTCGATCATGCTGACATCTTCGATGATCTTGAGGCGATTAAGCGTCAGTTCCATCATTTGGTTCGCACTGTGCCAAGTAATGGCCGTATTTTCTCACCGAAGCAAGATACCGCGATCCAAGATGTGTTATCTCGTGGCTGCTGGAGTGAAACTGAGTCGAGTGGTGAACTCGGTGATTGGGATGCCAAGAAGCTGGTTAAAGACGGCTCTAAATTTGAGGTGAACTTCCAAGGCGAATGTGTTGGAACCGTAGACTGGGATTTGGTTGGCGATCATAACGTCAACAATGCTTTGATGGCGATTGCAGCTGCGCGACATGTAGGGGTGACACCTGATTTAGCGTGTGAATCGTTGGCGAAGTTCATCAACACCAAACGTCGTCTAGAGTTTAAAGGCGAAGTGGCAGGCGTTTCTGTCTATGACGATTTTGCTCATCACCCAACGGCAATTGAACTTACGCTGGGCGGCTTACGTAATAAGGTCGACACGAAAAAAATAATTGCCGTTTTAGAGCCTCGTTCTGCCACGATGAAACGTGGAGTGCACAAAGAAACGCTGGCTGATTCGTTGAAGCAAGCGGATTCTACTTACTTATTCCAACCCGATAACATTGATTGGTCTGTTCAAGACGTGGCCGATGCGTGTCATCAACCCGCGCACGTGAGTGATGACATGGATGCATTCGTTGCTAAAATTGTCTCTGAGGCACAAGCGGGTGACCAAATCTTGGTAATGAGTAATGGTGGCTTTGGTGGTATTCACCAGAAACTGTTGGATGGATTGGCACTCAAAGGCTAACGCATCCACGACCTTATAATTTGAAGTAATTGAGAACATGACAAAACACGATAAAGCGATAACTCTGGCTTTCACTGGCGCATCCGGTGCGCCTTATGGCCTGCGTTTACTTGAATGCCTTTTGGCCGCCGATTATCAGGTCTACTTGCTGATATCATCGGCAGCACGAGTGGTGTTGGCGACCGAGCATGAACTTAAGTTACCTGCTGGGCCAGATGCTGCGAAACAAGCTTTGGTTAAGCATTTAGATTGCGATCCAGAAAAGCTGGTGGTGTGTGGCAAAGATGATTGGTTCTCACCGGTTGCCTCTGGTTCAGCAGCACCGAAGCAGATGGTGGTGTGTCCATGCTCTGCAGGAAGCTTGGCATCGATTGCTCATGGCCTATCAGATAACTTGATCGAGCGTGCAGCCGACGTGGTTATGAAAGAGCGAGGACAGTTGTTGTTGGTGGTTCGTGAGACGCCATTTTCTACGTTGCATTTAGAGAATATGCACAAACTCTCGACCATGGGCGTGACGATTATGCCTGCAGCTCCGGGTTTTTATCATCAACCTAAGTCGATTGAAGACCTGGTCGACTTTATGGTGGCACGTATTCTTGATCACCTTGGTATCGAGCAAGGTTTAGTGCCACGTTGGGGGTACGATCAACGTAATTGATCCAAACTTGATGGCTTATTGTTAAAAATCAAATTACAATCCTGAACACTCATCGGGGAGCGAACCATTCAAATAATGAATGCGAGCTGAGATCAAGCAGACACTTGGGACCCGTAAACCTGAACCAGATAATGCTGGCGTAGGAATTGAGTTAGGAACAACCTCTACCGTTCTCCTCCCTCAAACCTGTGCCGCTCAGACCATGGAGAGCGTCCAGTGAAATTAACATTAACAACTCTTGCTGTTACTACAGCCATCTCTTTTTCTGCCTTCGCTGCAGACAACACCTTAACGGTTTACACTTACGACTCTTTTGCTGCGGATTGGGGCCCTCGTCCTGCCGTTGAAAAAGCATTCGAAGAAAAGTGTGGTTGTGATGTGAATTTTGTCGCGTTAGAAGATGGTGTGTCTATTCTAAACCGCTTACGTCTTGAAGGTGGCAACAGCAAAGCTGACATCATTTTAGGCCTAGATAATAATCTCATGGCTGAAGCGAAATCTACGGGCTTATTGGCTGAGCACAGTGTTGATACATCATCTGTGACGCTTCCTAATGGTTGGAACGACAGTACCTTTGTTCCTTATGATTTTGGTTACTTTGCGTTTATCTATAACAAAGAGAAGCTAGCAAACCCGCCAAAGAGCCTGAAAGAACTGGTTGAGCAACGTGACGATCTTAAGGTTATCTATCAAGATCCACGTACATCAACACCAGGCCAAGGCATGATGCTATGGATGAAGTCGGTTTACGGTGATGAAGCAACTGCAGCATGGAAGAAGCTTGCTCAGAAAACGGTGACTGTGACTAAAGGCTGGTCTGAAGCTTACTCTATGTTCCTAGAAGGCGAGTCTGATTTAGTGTTGTCTTACACAACTTCTCCTGCTTATCACATCATTGCAGAAAGTGATTCTAAGTACGCAGCTGCAAGCTTTGAAGAAGGTCATTACACTCAAGTGGAAGTGGCAGCGAAGGTTAAAGGTAGCAAGAACGAAAAGCTTGCCGATGAGTTTATGGCATTTATCTTAAGTGATGAGTTCCAATCGGCGATGCCTACTGGCAACTGGATGTACCCAGTGACCGATGTTGAGCTACCAAAAGGGTTCGAGCAACTTACGGTTCCTCAGAAAGCGCTAAGCTTCACACCAGAAGAGATCGCCGAGAAGCGTAAGCCTTGGATTCGTGAATGGCAGAGTGCACTTACTTTTTAACTTACTTTTTAACTTACTTTTTAACTTACTATTTAGGAACATGAGTTTTCTAACGTACTTTTAAAAAACTAGCTTTCTGTATTTAAAGGTTCATTCGTTATGTTTGGAGTGAACCATTTACGGTAAAAAATCAATTTATGATAAAGAAAACACCTAAGGTCGGGGTTTGGGTTGCGATACTCATTACCGCCTTCGTGGTTTCAGCAGTTGGGGCATTGCTTAGCAATGCCCCTTCTCTTGATATCAGCCAAGTATGGTCCGATCCTTACTATTGGCATGTAACGAAATTCAGTTTCTATCAAGCGACACTCTCAACGGTGCTGAGTGTTGGCTTTGCTATACCTATTGCTCATGCTCTGTGTCGCAGACAATTTTTTGGACGGGCCTTGTTGTTAAGGCTGTTTGCTTCGACCTTGGTTTTACCCGTATTAGTTGGCGTATTTGGTTTGCTAGCTATTTATGGTAACAGTGGTTGGTTAGCTAAATTTCTGGCGAACTTCGATATTAAACTGCCATTCTCGATCTATGGGTTGAATGGTATTTTACTCGCACATGTCTTCTTTAACCTGCCTTATGCTAGCCGTTTACTTTTACAAGCTTTAGATACCGTACCTGCCGAGCAGCATAAGCTTTGTGCTCATTTGGGTATGAGTCATTGGAACAAATTCAGATGGGTTGAATGGCCTCGTTTAAGACAGCAACTGCCACATGTGTGTGGTTTGGTCTTCATGCTGTGTTTTACCAGCTTTGCTACCGTGATGGCACTAGGCGGAGGACCTAAATCAACCACTATCGAACTCGCTATTTATCAGGCGATTAAATTCGATTTTGACCTGCAGGCTGGTGCCTTGCTCGCGATATGGCAAATACTGCTGTGTGGTGTGCTAGCTGTGAGCATTCAACGCCTATCGAAACCTATTTCAGTGACAGCCAGTCAATTGTCGGAAGAGAAATATTTGGTTAAGGACAGCTGGTGGTCAAAAGCTTGGGATAGCTTTTGGATCATCACCGTCTCAATGCTGGTATTGCCGCCATTAGCTATGGTTATCGTCAGTGGCATTAACTCGCAGGCATTAATCGTACTGAGCAGCGAGCCGTTTTGGGCTGCGTTAATGACCTCGGTTAAAGTCGCGTCATTAGCAAGTGTTATCGCGGTTGGTATTGGTATCGCAATACTGCTGACTAGTCGAGCATGGCGCTTACAGAATAAGAGTTTTCGAGCAGATAAAATCGAGCTGATTGGCACTATTATCTTAGTTACTCCCGGGCTTGTGATCAGTACGGGTCTCTTCTTATTACTGCGTTCATTCACCGATGTTTTCAGCTTAGCTTTCTTTATCGTGATTGCAGTAAACAGTTTAATGGCGCTTCCTTACGTAATTAAAACCTTGGCTCAACCTATGCTGCATTTGTCTCAGCAGTATCAGTATGTGTGCGCAAGTTTGGGAATGACTGGTTTCACGCGTTTTAGGCTAGTGGAGTGGCGCGCATTGCGTAAACCGATGGCACAAGCCTTTTCGATCAGCTTTATGTTAGCAATGGGTGACTTAAGCGCGATTGCTTTGTTTGGTAGCCAAGATTTTAGAACTCTGCCCTTGTACCTATTCCAATTATTAGGCAGCTATCAAATGGAAGCCGCAGCTGTGGTTTCCGTGAGCTTACTGTTACTGAGTGTTGGCAGCTTTAGCCTGATTGAATTTTTATTTACTCGAAGATCTAAGCTCGATGCTAAAGAATTGAGGAACCGATGATGTTAGTGATGAAAGATGTAGACTACCACTATCACAGAGAGTTGTTTTGCTTTGATTTTCAAGCTGAGCAGGGCGATATTGTTGCGCTGATGGGGCCAAGTGGCGCAGGTAAATCAACGCTGTTGGCACTGGTTGCTGGGTTTATTGAGCCCACTTCGGGTGAGATCTCTGTAGCGGGACAATCACTGATTGGCAAAGAAGCACATCAGCGTCCATTAGCGATGTTGTTTCAAGAGCATAATTTGTTTGCCCATCTCACCGTACGTGAAAATATTGGCTTAGGCTTGCATCCAGGGTTAAAGCTTACGGCAACCCAAAAGCACGAAGTCGAACAGGCCGCTGCACAAGTGGGTGTCGCTGAGTATTTAGATAGATTGCCTGAGCACTTATCGGGCGGTCAACGTCAGCGTGTCGCGTTAGCTCGATGCTTTGTTCAGCCTCATGATATTTGGTTGCTTGATGAGCCTTTCTCTGCGCTTGACCCTTTGCTTCGTGAGGAAATGCTTAACCTTGTTAGGCGATTAGCCGCCGAGCGAAACATTACGGTATTGATGGTTACTCACCATTTAGGAGATGCACGCAGTATCGCAAATAAGTTCGTTTTTGTAGCGCTAGGTAAGGTGTTGGTTGCAGACTCGATAGAGACACTGACGGCTGAACATCCACAGCAAGAGCTAAGCTCGTTTGTTAAAGCGGGTGAATGATAATTTTTTCACTCCTGTGAGTATTTCGTAATATTGAGTGCGTCAAAAACAAAAAGACCTAGCATGCGCTAGGTCTTTTATTATCTTTCTGATTGAAGGGCGGCGAAGATTAGTCGCCTAGCTTTAGCTCTTTTAAGATTTGGAATATTTCACGAGAAGACTTAGCCGGTTTATTTGCCGCTTTCTCTTTGTTAGCTTGACGAGCGAGCTGACGAAGACGTTGACGGTCAGCTTCCGGGTACATTTCCATAACATCTGAAATGGCCGCATCGCCTTCTGCAACAACACGATCACGCAGTTGTTCTAGTTTGTGCAGTTCAACTGTTGCTTGAGAGTGTTTGTTGCGAATCTTATCTAAAGCCGCTTGAATTGGCTCTGGATCGACACTGCGCATTACTTTACCAATGTATTGAAGTTGACGGCGCTTCGCTTCATTTTTAAAGCGTTGTGCATCTTTAATCGCTTGTGCCAAATCTTCAGACAGCGGAAATTTGTCTAATACAGAAGGCTTTAGGTCAACAAGCTCTTCTCCCAGCTTTTGCAGGGCGTCCATGTCCGTTTTCATTTCTGTCTTACTTACCCAGATGATTTCTTCTTCTGGTTCCCATGGGGCTTTTTGGTTTTTGCGAGCCATCTTTTCTGCCTATGTCACTATCTCAAACGAATATATTGCCTATTTTAGCAAGAATCTTGGGGAGAAAGCGAAATTCTTGTTATCCTACGTAATATTGACCTAAAAAATTAGAATAGATATGGATGTAAAACAGCAAGTCGCCCAACAACGAGTTGAGCTAGAAGCCGCAGTAGCTAAAGCGTTGGATATGGCATCAGTGAGTGCAGACGCCGCTGAGGTTGCTATTACTAAGTCAACGGGTTTAAGTGTTTCAACACGTATGTGTGAAGTGGAAAACGTTGAATTTAATAGTGATGGTGCTCTAGGTATTACTGTTTACCGCGGTCAGAAAAAAGGCAGCGCATCTACATCTGATCTGAGTGAGAAGGCCATTGCTCAAACAGTCGCGGCTGCGCTTGATATAGCTCAGTACACTTCTGAAGACCCGTTTGCTGGGCCTGCAGCAAAAGAATACATGGTAAAAGAAATTCCAGACTTGGATCTTTTCCACCCTGATGAACCAAACCCTGACTATGCCGCTGAGATTGCGATTGCAGCTGAGAAGCAAGCGTTAGCTTATAGCGACAAGATCAAACAGAGTGATGGCGCAAGCTACGACAGCCATTATGGCGTTAAGGTTTATGGTAACAGCCATGGCTTACTAGCCAGCTACGCTTCAAGTCGCCATAGCACGAGCTGCTGTGTGATTGGACAAGGCGCTAACGGTGAGATGGAGCGAGACTACAGCTACACCGTTGCACGTCACCGTGATGAGCTATGGACGCCTGAGCGCGTAGGTCAAGAAGCAGCAGAAAAGACCATTAGCCGTTTGGATGCGAAAAAGCTACCAACAGGCCAATACCCAATAATGTTCGCTAACGATGTCGCTACTGGCTTGATTGGCCACCTTGTGATGGCGATCAGTGGTGGTAACCTATACCGTAAGTCATCGTTCTTATTGGATCACCTAGGTCAGAAAATTTTACCTGACTGGTTTAACATTTCTGAGCGCCCTCATATCTTACGTGGTTTGGCTTCAAGCCCATTCGATAGCGAAGGTGTGTTCACTCAAGATCGTGAAATCATCACTGATGGTGTGTTAGCAACTTACCTGCTAACCAGTTATGCCGCACGTAAAATGGATATGACACCAACAGGTCATGCGGGTGGTATTCATAACTGGTTTGTTAAATCAACGGGTCAAAACTTTGAGCAGATGCTAAAAGAGCTAGGCACCGGCTTCCTTGTGACTGAAGTAATGGGTCAAGGCGTTAATACCGTGACAGGTGATTATTCACGTGGCGCAGCAGGTTTCTGGGTTGAGAATGGAGAAATCCAATACCCAGTATCTGAAGTGACGATCGCGGGTAACCTAAAAGACATGTTCACTCAGATTGTAGCGGTAGGTAACGACGTTGAAACTCGTTCACAAATTCAAACCGGTTCTATCTTGCTTGAGTCGATGAAAGTCGCGGGTGAGTAATTAAGTTAGCGCCAATATGATGAATTAAAAAAGGGAGCCGATGGCTCCCTTTTTGTTTTCTGTATTTCGCCAAAAATTCGCTAGCTACTCATGATAACTAGATCAGTATGGTTGCTAAGCCTAAGAACACCGATAGGCCAATAACATCGGTTACTGTGGTCAGAGCCATACCGCCCGCAAGTGCTGGATCGATATTCATCTTTTTCAGCATTACTGGGATGGTTACACCGGCGATACCAGCGACAATCAAGTTGGTCATCATTGCAGCTGAGATGATGCCTCCCAGTATCCAGTTACCTTTCCAAGCAACCACTATACCGCCAATGATAACAGCCCATAACACGCCGTTTAGGAAGCCGATGGCCGCCTCTTTGAGTAGTAGTTCGCGTTTGTTACTGTCACCGATATGACCGAGAGCTAAACCACGAATCACAAGCGCAACGGTTTGGTTACCAGCAACCCCGCCCATTGAAGGTACGATAGTCATTAGAACCGCAATTGCTGCCATTTGGTCGAGTGTTGCTTCAAACATATTGGATACAGATGCAGCAGCAAGTGCTGCGAGTACGTTAGCACCCAACCAGACACTACGACGACGAGCAGATTTTACGACTGGAGCGAAGGTATCTTCGTCATCGTCCATACCCGCCATGCTCATCATTGAGTGCTCGGCGTCTTCACGGATAACATCAACCACGTCATCGATAGTGATTCGACCAACAAGATGCTGGTTACTATCAACAACGGGTGCAGAAACCCAATTACGACGTTCGAACAGGCTGGCAATATCGGAAGCACTGGTTTCAACCGCGATCGCTTCGTCAGCATCTTCCATCACTTCGGAAACCGGAACATCGGGCTGAGTCGTTACTAGTGTGGTAAGCGATAGGTTACCGATCAGACGTTCTTCTTCATCAATAACATACAGAGCATCGGTTGCGTCGGGCAATTCGCCACGCATACGCATATAGCGCAATACAACGTCGACATCGACGTCGCCACGAATCGTGATTACGTCGGTATTCATGATCGCACCCGCTGAATCTTCTGGGTACGAAAGGGCGGTTTCTACTAATGCACGATCAACTGAGTCCATTTGAGAAAGGACTTCGCGAGAAACATCGTCGGGTAGGCTTCGAAGTACGTACGCGACGTCATCGGTTTCCATACCTTCTGTTGCTTCTGCCAAGGTTTCTGGTGCCATTTTCGACACAAGCGCATCTTTGACGTCTTCGTTTAGTTCATCAAGAATTTCACCGTAGTCTTCTGGATCGGTGAGTTGCCAGAGTACGTCACGACTTTTGCGAGGGGAGGCTTCTAAAAGGTGTGCAATATCTTCAGGTTCCATGTCCTGAAGTTGTCGACGTACGTGAACAAATCGGCCGTTTTCTAGGGCTTCGCTGACTTCTTGGAGGGTTTGGTGAGCTTGGTCGAATTCTAATTGCTCTGCCATATTTTCCTCCTATTTCATTATTCTAACAATGCTTGGAATAGTAACTTAATTCTGGGGCTTATTTAAATCATAAACTTAGCTAGAACTAAGATTTAATACTGGTTGGTTCGAAGTTTGAGTCTTCAGTGTTGTGAGTGACTCGTTTTCGCTACTCACCTTCATCAAACTTGTCTTCAATGAGGTGGCAAACAGCATCAAGTGCTTGTTGTGAATCGGTGCCTGTAGCTTGGATCGTGATGTGTTGCCCTTGCGCTGATTCCAGCATAAGCAACCCCATCACACTGTCTGCAGTTGCGATTTTATCTTCTTCGCTATGGATAGTGATAGTTGCATCAAAACTTTGGGCAAGCTCAACCAATTTTACGGCTGCTCTAGCGTGAAGACCCAAGCGATTTTGGATCAGTACAGTTCGAGTTAATTCCATGGTTAGCCCTGTTGGTGCTTCTCTAGGGAGGCATGTCTGATTTGAACTTGATGACCGAGTTGTTCGAAGTATTCACCAATTTTCTGAGTTAGATAAACTGAGCGGTGTTTGCCGCCAGTGCAACCAATCGCGACTGTTAGGTAACTGCGATTATTCTTCTCTAACATGGGTAACCACTGCTCAACAAAGCCTTGAATTTGTTGCTTGAGTTCAAGAACTTCAGCGTGTTTCTCTAGGAAAGAGTGAATTGGTGCATCAAGTCCCGTCAATGGTCGTAGTACCGGTTCCCAGTGAGGGTTTGGCAGAAATCGAACATCAAACACATAATCGGCATCACTTGGTAGGCCGAACTTAAAGCCGAAAGACTGAAAAACGATAATGAGTTCTTGTTTTTCTTTGCCCTCAACTTTGAAACGAACCTGTTCACTCAATTCGTAGAGGTTACAGTCACTGCTATCAATCACAATGCTGGCTTGCTCTACAAGAGGAGTCAGAAGTGTTTTTTCTAAATCAATAGCTTGTTCAAGAGAGAGTTTTTCTTGGCCGATCGATAAAGGATGAATTCTGCGTGTTTCGCTGTAGCGCTTGAGTAGCGTCTGTTTACTCGCATCTAGAAATAAGACGTTTAGGTCTATATCTGTGGCGGCTTCTAGCTGGTCTAGCGTTTCTGTAACTAACTGAGGCTCTTTTGGTAGGTTACGAATATCAATGCTAACAGCGACGTTTTGATTGATCTCGCGTACCGATTCGACGAAATCGTTGAGCAGGTTTACTGGTAGGTTATCAACACAGTAATACCCCAAGTCTTCAAGAACTCGTAGCGCAACACTTTTCCCGGCTCCTGACTGGCCACTAACAACGATTAATCGCATGTTATTACTCGCAAGTTGGCACTTGAATCATGATGTCGTAAAGCTCTTGATCGCTTTGAGCATTACGCAACTGTTTAAGAGTCTGCTTGTCGTTAAGTCGCTCTGCCATACAAGAAAGGGTTTTCAGATGCTCTTTACATTGTTCACTAGGAACAAGTAGAGCAAACAGTAGATCAACTGGGCGGTTATCGATAGCATCAAATTCGATTGGGTCTTGGCATTGTATTAATACAGCAATCGCTTTATTACTGACATTCATGCGTGCATGGGGAATCGCGATACCGTTACCGATACCTGTACTGCCCATTTTTTCACGGCTCAGCATGCACTCAAACAGTTCTGTTGAATCTTGACCGCAGCTTTCTGCTGCGATTTGACTGATCAGCTCAAGGGCTCTTTTTTTGCTTGTGCATTGGACTGCACTTTTAGTGCAGTCCAATGAAAGTACTTCGCTTAATTGCATGTTAGTGACTACTTAGTTTTTCTTTGTGCTTGTTGAGTTGGCGAACAAGTTTATCAACCAATGAATCAATCGCGGCATACATGCTTTCATCTGTTGCTGTCGCATGAATTTCCCCTTGATTTATATGCAGGGTAGCTTCTGCGATTTGATTGATTTTCTCAACTTTTAAAACAACTTGAACACTATTGATATGATCAAAGAAGCGCTCAAGTTTGTCGAATTTGGTGTGAACATAGTCTTGCATTGAATCGGTAAGATCAACGTGATGGCCTTGAATATTGATTTGCATAGACTTTCCTTTTCAGTTGGTTGCCAGGTTACAACTAAATTAATAGTTAACTAATCAATCGTTAATGAATAAAGAGCTAACTACTTTAGTTTATAGCAGGCGTTTACGCTGACTCGATGGGGCAATGCCCAGAGATTCACGGTATTTCGCTATGGTACGTCTAGCTACCTGAATTCCTTGGTCAGCCAGTAAAGCAGCAATCTTACTATCACTTAGAGGCTTTGCGGTATTTTCCGCTGCGACAAGCTTCTTAATGAGTGCGCGAATTGCTGTAGATGAACATTCACCGCCATTGTCAGTGCTGACATGGCTTGAGAAAAAGTACTTGAGTTCGAAGATGCCACGCGGTGTGTGCATGAATTTTTGAGTCGTCACACGAGAGATCGTGGATTCGTGCATATCAACAGCCAAAGCCACATCATTCAATACCATCGGCTTCATGGCTTCTGCGCCATGTTCGAAGAAACCGCGTTGATGTTCAACAATACACCGAGCGACTTTTAGTAGCGTTTCATTTCGGCTCTCTAGGCTTTTAATTAGCCATTTTGCTTCTTGCAAATTTGAGCGGATAAATTGGTTGTCAGCGCTACTGCCTTTGCTACTAAGGGCCGCATATTGTTGATTCACTTTTAGTTTTGGCACGCTATCTGGATTGATGGTGACCAACCATTTCCCAAGCTCTTTGAAGACGGATACGTCAGGAACCACATACTCGGTTTCGTCTGGCGTGATCTTACTGCCAGGGCGAGGGTCCAGCTGTTGGATTAATTGCAAAACTTCGCGTAGTTCCGCTTCTTTCAACTTAGTCTCTTTGATAACCAGTTTATAATCGCGATTGCCGAGTTGGTCTATATGGCTAGTAAGTACTAACTTAGCTTCGTTAAGCCAAGGGGTATCTTGTGGGAAGGTCGCCAATTGCAGTAACAAGCAATCTTGCAGATTCACAGAACCGACACCTAGCGGATCAAACTGCTGAATTCGTTTACGAACGGCTTCAATTTCATCAAGCTCGATCTCTTCGTTGTCGAAGTTCTCAAGGATGTCTTCACAAGATACGGTCAGGTAACCGCGGTCATCGATAGCATCAATTAGCGCAAAAGCTATGCTGCGGTCAGTTTCAGTGAATGGTGTTAAATCGAGTTGCCAGAGCAGGTAATCGTATAGACTTTGTGTGGTTTCGCCTTGATAAACGGGCATGTCGTCATCAATCGCAATGCCAGTGTTACCTGTGTTTGCGCTGTAAACGTCTTCCCAAGTTGTATCGATTTCTAGTTCGTTGCCGATCTCTGATTTTTCGATCAAATCGGAGCTATCAGGTAAGTCTTGTTCAACTGTTTCAACTGTTTCTTTCTCGTCACTGCTAGGTTTTTCTTCCGATGTTGGCGTATCTTCATTGCCGTCTTCGACATCGAGTAGTGGGTTCGATTCAAGTGCTTCTTGAATCTCTTGTTGCAAATCCAAAGTAGACAATTGCAACAAACGAATCGCTTGTTGCAATTGAGGAGTCATTGCTAACTGTTGGCCTAGCTTAAGTTGTAATGAGGGTTTCATTCAGTGTTACTTACCTAGTTATTATTCTAAGAACTCTCGATACTCTCTATCTAATCATAGACGGAATTGTTCGCCTAGATAAACTTGTTTAACTTGTTCGTTATTGAGAACATCTTCAGGAGTTCCCTCAGCTATTAGATGCCCTTGACTTACGATGTAAGCTTTTTCACACACGTCTAATGTTTCACGAACGTTGTGGTCGGTAATCAAAACGCCTAAGCCGCGATCGCGTAAGTGAACAATGATTTTTTTGATATCGATAACCGATATAGGGTCAACACCGGCAAAAGGTTCGTCCAGAAGAATGAACTGAGGGTTTGCTGCTAGCGCACGAGCAATCTCAACACGGCGACGCTCACCACCTGACAAAGCCATACCATTACTCGCTCGAATATGTTGGATGTGGAACTCTTCGAGAAGATCTTCCAGCTTGTCTTGACGTTGCGCGTTAGTCATCTCATCGCGCGTTTGCAAAACAGCCATGATGTTGTCTTCAACTGACAATTTACGAAAAATGGATGCTTCTTGAGGAAGGTAACCGATACCAAGACGAGAACGACTGTGCATTGGTAAGATACTGATGTCTCGGTCGTCAATGCTGATAGTACCTTCATCACGCGCAACCAGGCCCACTATCATATAGAAAGAGGTGGTTTTACCTGCACCGTTTGGGCCAAGTAGCCCGACGATCTGACCTGACTCTACTTGCAAGCTTACGTCTGTTACAACTTTACGTTTTCCGTAGGTCTTCGCTAGGTTCTTTGCTGTAAGGACTGCCATGATTACTTATTCACTTCCGCTGGTTGTAAAACCGTTGATACACGCTCACTGCTATCACTATCGGCAACCAACTTTTGAGAGGTGATCTGATAGGTAATCTTAGAGCCACGAATGATACTGCCATCTTGAGATAGCATCGCGTTCTTAGTCATGATCAATCTATCGGCAATCAGCTGGTAATGTAAATCGTCAGCTTCACCATAGAGTGTTTTCCCATCGTCAGTAAGTTGAGAAAAGGTTGCGGGCTTTCCGAAACCTTGTATTTCTTCAATTTCACCGTTGACGGCATTACGTGTAACAATGACCTTATCGGCATTGATATTGATGCTACCTTGTTTAAGGTTCACATCGCCAAGAAAGGTTACTTGATTGCTTTTCATATCTAATTGCTGACTGTCTGAATCAATATAGACAGGCTGCTCGCTATCCGAAGATAGAGCATAGACATTAGACGCCGCAAGGGTCAAAGCCAATAAACTAAGGTGTGAGAGTTTCATATCTACCCTGAACAGAATTAAAGAGAGTCGCATTGTTGGTACCGAAGTTCCCTTTCATTGCTTGCCCCTCATTTTCAAAAAATGTACCGATCATATGGACCGGAGTGTCTGAATAAAAATCTCGGCTAGTCAGTTCAACAACCATTTTATCTGTGGTCATTGTATCGAAGCTAGCATCTGGCAACAGGTTTTTCGCCACAACATTGTCATAAAAAGTGATGACTTGATTTTCATCCATAATTGCGCGATCAGCGGTCACTCGCCATTCTATCGTATGCCCTTCACGGAATACTGAAAGAACAGGGTCTTGAAAGTGCGTATCGCCAACGACCGAGTAATGCTCTAGATAGGTCGATTCAACCTGATAGCTACGAATACCGCTTTCGCCATAACTAATATTATCAAGATTCTTGCCACTAAATGCAGGCAGTTCCAAGTTTGGATCTACTTGTATCGTCGAAGTTTGCTCTTTGTCGTACAAGTAATAAGCCGACCAAGAGGCAATAAAGATGAGTATTAAGTAGATAATACGATTAAAACTCATATGCTTAAACCTTTGTGCACGTCGAGTTCGTTTCTTGCTTGTAAAATAAGGTCGCAGACTTCACGTACTGCACCGTAACCGCCGTTAATGGTTGTTACGTAGTTGGCTCTTTGTGCAAGCAATGGGTGACCGTCTGCCACACATACCTTCAAGCCAACCTTTTCCATTACAGGCCAGTCGATTAAATCGTCTCCGATATAACCTGTGTTTTCAGGATTAACTGAAAGTTTATCGCAAATGTCTTGATAGGCTTTAACTTTATCATCCTGACCTTGATAAATTAGCTTAATACCGAGAGCGGTCATTCGATTCTCAACAATTTGAGATTTACGGCCAGTGATGATTGCGATTTCAACGCCCGCGTTCATCAACGATTTAATGCCGTAACCGTCGCGCGTATGGAAAGTTTTTAGCTCTTCACCATTGTTACCCATGTAGATGCGACCATCTGAGAACACGCCATCGACATCGCAAATAAGCAATTTGATCTCTTTTGCTACGGCAAACACTTCTGAATCTACCGTGCCGTATAGAGTTTCGACTGTTTGTGACATTACATTACTCCTGCTTTCAGTAAGTCATGCATATTTAAAGCGCCTACTAATTTGCCACTATCACACAACATCAAGCCATTGATGCTCTTAGCTTGCATCAAATTTAAGCCCTCAACTGCGAGCATGTTTGGTTCTGCTACCGTTGGGTTCAGTGTCATTACATCGCCGATCTGCGTGCTATGAATATCAATACGTTTATCTAAGATACGGCGTAAATCACCATCGGTAAAAATGCCCTTCATTTGGCCATCTTCACCGACGATTGCCGTCATGCCCAAGCCTTTTTGAGATATCTCTAACAGGGCATCTCGAACTAGTGCATCCGGAGCAACAGTTGGGAGTGCATCGCCGGTGTGCATGATGTCGTCTAGTTTCAACAGCAGTTGACGGCCTAAAGCACCACCAGGATGAGACAGTGCAAAATCTTGAGCGGTAAAACCTCTTGCCTGTAAAAGTGCAACGGCTAATGCATCACCCATAACCAAGGTAGCGGTAGTACTGGTTGTTGGTGCTAAACCAAGGGGACACGCTTCTTCGGGTACTGAAATCTGTAAATGAATATCAGATAAAGTCGCCATGTTTGATGCCGGCTTGCCAGTCATGCTGATAATCTTAATGTTTAAACGCTTTAATACTGGGAATAGGCTGAGGATTTCTCCTGATTCACCTGAGTTGGATATTGCTATCACAATATCGCCAGGTTCGATCATTCCCAAATCACCATGCGCCGCTTCACCTGGGTGTACAAAGAAAGCCGATGTACCAGTGCTTGCCAGTGTAGCTGCTATTTTGTTACCAATGTGGCCTGATTTTCCCATGCCCATCACTACGACTTTGCCTTTGTTGTTCAGGATTAGGTCGCAAGCTTTGCTAAAATCATCATTAAAATATTGGTCTAATTGCGTGAGACCTGCAACTTCAGTTTCCAAAACTTGTTTTGCAACGCTGCAATAATCAAATGGCTGAGACATCAAATACTCCAAGTACGGGAAGTTAAATCAACAATTAAGCTGACATGTTCATTAGTAGGTAACTTTGATATGCCACAAACGTCACGATTAACACGCCGCCTTCGATACGATTCACGCTACGAGATTTGCCTAGTGCCATGATAACAAGGAGTAGTGATACGCCTAGCATCACCCAGAAGTCACGACCCATTGCAAACTCGCTCAAGATGGAAGGGTTTAGGATGCCTGGGATACCCATCACGGCAAGGATGTTGAATACGTTTGAGCCAATGATATTACCCACAGCCATATCATCTTCACCTTTCATAACACCAGCTAGTGATGCTGCAAGTTCAGGTAAACTTGTGCCAACGGCAATAATGGTTAAACCAATCACAAGGTCGCTCATACCAAAGAACTTCGCGATAACAACCGCGTTATCAACCAACATGTTGGCCGCTAGAGGTAGAATAATCAGACCAACCACCACCCACATTGCGGCTTTGGGGTTGCTCACGCCTTCAGGAACTTCAGATTCTTGTTCGTCAAGAAAGGCATCACCGTTCTTTTTCTCACTACGGCTGATTTGCAGCATCGCAAATAAGAAAGCGGCAAAAAGAACAAACAACAACACACCTTCATAGAAACCTAAGTGATTATCCCAAAGCAGTGCGCCCGCTAATAGAGTGACACCTATCATTAAAGGTAGTTCACGACGAATCACACCAGAGCTAATCGATAATGGCTTGATAAGGGCTGTAATACCTAAAATCAGCGCGATGTTAGCGATGTTTGAGCCTAATACGTTACCTACCGCCGTATCTGTTTTACCATCAAGGGCTGCTGTAGCAGAAACCATCATTTCAGGAGCTGAAGATCCCATTGCTAAGATTGTCATACCGATAACTAGTGGTGAAATACCGAAGTTGCGAGCAAGAGCAGCGGCACCGTAGACCAGCTTATCTGCACTCCACACCAAAAAACCTAGACCGATAATAAGAAACGCAATCGCTTCAAGCATGATGATTCCTAAAAATTAATAAAAAACGGAGAATTAACCGCTAATTTTGACTTGTTGCTAGATAAAAGGGAAGTCACTCGACAAATTAATTGCTAGTTAGTGGTAAAGAAATGTTGATGAGGAATGAATTTCTCAATGCTTTCAAATCCCTGCCTTTGTTTTCTGTTTTTAATAATTAATTGAACAGCGCTTTTAATTCTAAAGTAGACTCATTACTATTGCAGCCATAATTGGCGTTTTTAAAGCAAGGAAACAACAAAAGTATGTTGAACACTGAGCTTGTGAAAGTTAAGAATCTCAGCTTCTCACGCGGTGAACGAATTATCTTTGATGACATCAGTTTAGAAGTTCCTCAAGGAAAAATAACCGCGATCATGGGGCCGTCAGGGATCGGTAAAACAACCTTATTACGTCTGATTGGTGGACAATTACCACCAGATGAAGGTGAAATTTGGTTTGATGGCGACAACATCCCTGCATTGCCACGTCGAAAGCTATATCAAGCACGTAAGAAAATGAGCATGCTTTTCCAATCGGGGGCACTTTTCACGGATCTGAATGTCTTTGATAATGTGGCGTTTCCTTTGCGAGAGCACACTGAACTTAACGAAAAATTCATTCGTACCATTGTATTGCTTAAGCTTGAGGCGGTAGGGTTGCGAGGCGCGGCGCAATTAATGCCGAGTGAGTTGTCTGGTGGTATGGCGAGACGAGCGGCGTTGGCCCGTGCGATCGCATTGGACCCAGAACTTATTATGTATGATGAGCCTTTTGTTGGCCAAGACCCAATCACCATGGGTGTTTTGGTTGAGTTGATTCGTAACCTCAATCAAGCCTTGGGTTTAACCTCGATTGTGGTTTCTCATGATGTCCCTGAGGTGATGAGCATTGCTGATTGGGTTTATTTGATGGCTGATGGGAAAATTATTGCTGCAGGTTCTCCTGATGAGTTGTACAACAACAGCGACCCAAGAGTGCAGCAATTTTTGCAAGGTGAATCGGATGGCCCTGTGCCATTTAGGTTTCCTACAAATAGCTTAGAAAAGGATTTGTTTGAATATGATTGCTAAAACTATTGCGGGTGTCGGTAAGCGCGCACTTGCGATCTGTGAGTCATTTGGTCGAGCAAGCCTAATGCTATTTGGGGCTTTGTTTGGCATCCCGAAACTAAAAAACTTCCCTCTATTAGTTAAACAATTTTATAGCGTTGGCGTTCAGTCATTGGCTATCATTTTAGTTTCGGGTTTGTTTATTGGCATGGTACTCAGTCTGCAGGGCTATGTCGTATTAATCGACTATGGCGCAGAGGGTAACCTTGGGCAAATGGTCGCGCTCTCGTTGTTACGGGAATTGGGCCCTGTGGTGACAGCACTTCTGTTTGCTGGCCGTGCGGGTTCAGCATTAACGGCTGAGATCGGCTTAATGAAAGCAACGGAACAGATCTCTAGCCTTGAGATGATGGCGGTTGATCCCCTTAAACGCATTATTGCGCCACGTCTCTGGGCCGGCCTTATTTCTATGCCACTGCTCGCTATGATCTTTATGGCGGTCGGGATTTGGGGTGCTCAGTTAGTCGGTGTGGATTGGAAAGGTATTGACCACGGCAGTTTCTGGTCTGCGATGCAATCTTCCGTTGAGCTTGGGCGTGATATTGGTAACAGTATGATCAAATGCATGGTCTTCGCTATCACCGTAACTTGGATCGCACTTTTTAATGGTTATGATGCAGTACCGACATCCGAAGGTATTAGTCAGGCAACCACACGCACAGTAGTACACTCTTCTCTAGCGGTATTAGGGCTAGATTTTGTTCTTACCGCATTGATGTTTGGGAATTAATCATGCAACAAACTCGAAAATTAGAATTATGGGTCGGCACCTTTGTTATTGCCGGAATTTGCGCAATCTTAATCATGATCTTTCAAGTCGCTGACGTAAAAGGTATAGGTTCAAACCATACTTATAACCTAAAAGCGACCTTTGACAATATTGGCAGCCTAAAGGTTCGCTCACCAGTAAAGGTGGGGGGCGTCGTTGTTGGTCGAGTTCAAAGTATTGAACTTGATACTGAGAGCTACCTTCCTGTGGTTGAACTGTCTATTGATGCGAAGTACTCACAATTTCCTGATACCTCTAGTGCTCAAATCTTAACGTCGGGTTTGATCGGTGAGCAGTACATCAGCTTAGTTCCAGGCTTCATCTTTGAAGATGAAGAGATGTTGGTTGATGGTGATTCTATCGAAGACACCAAGTCGGCATTAGTATTAGAAGATTTGATTGGTCAAGTGCTGTATAGCGTCGGTGGCTCTGATAATAGCGAAGCTAAGGAGTAGGCTCATGTTAAAGACGAATAATTTATTGAAGACTAATTACTTATTGAAAAGACTGCTTCTGACAGCTGTCGCTTTGCTGATGTCGACTCCAGCTTTTTCGGCAAAACCGATTGACCGAACTCAGCCTTATCAGATGATGACTCAAGTTGCAGAAGAGGCTTTCGCCCGTTTGAAGAACGAGCAAGAGAATATCCAACAAGATCCAGAGTTACTGAAGGTCATCGTGGAAGAAGAGTTGATGCCTTATGTGAATGCTCAATATGCGGCGCTGAAGTTGCTAGGGCCGAACTTGAAAGGTGCTGATAGAGGAGACGTGCGCGTATTTATTGATGCATTTCGTAAATATCTCGTTTCTTCTTATGCTCAAGTGTTAACTCAATATACAGATCAGACGATTAAATTTGGTCCAGAACCAACAATTAAAACAGATAGCCGTATTACCAGTATTAAGGTTGATATCATTGATACGCCTCGACCAAACATTAACCTTGAGTTTAAACTGCGCAAAGATAAGAAGTCAGGTGAGTGGAAGGCATTTGATATGGTTGCCGAAGGTATAAGCCTGCTATCAAGCAAGAAGTCTGAGTGGAACACTAAGATTCGTCAAGAAGGTATCTTACAAGTAGCTGACGAACTCGAGAAACTGGCTTCTCAACCGATTCGTTTTGAGAGTAATAAATAATGAGCCATTCCCAATGGCAAGCGCTAAGCTCTAAAGAATATCAACTTCTTGGTGATATAGATCGAGATAGTGTACCTGCAATCTGGCGTATATTGGAAAAGTGGCAAACGACGGAATCGAGCGTTGAAATTGACCTTAGCCATATAAATCGAGTCGATTCAGCAGGAATGGTGATGCTAATTCACTTATTAGAGCATGCAAAAAATCAAAACTGTCATATAATGCTCAGTTTCGTGCCAGAACAATTACGAACGTTGTTCCAATTGAGCAATATCCAGCCAATGATGGCAGAACACATAAAAAATTAGGCAGGATCTATTTGTGGACAGCACAAAAGTACAAGAATTATTAGCAGAGGCTCTGAACCTTCAGGAAATTATCGTGAAGGGTGAAGGCAGTCATTACGAAGTTGTTGCGGTTGATCCATGTTTTGACGGCATGAATCGAGTTAAGAAGCAGCAACTAATCTACGGCCCACTAATGGAATACATTCAACGCAATGATATCCATGCTCTTTCTATTAAGGCTTTCACGCCGGAAGAGTGGGAACGTGATAAGAAACTGATGTCACTTTAAGGTTTATGATGGAAAAGTTTCGAGTTATTGGATCGGATAAGCCGCTAAGCGGTGAAGTGACGATCTCAGGCGCAAAAAATGCAGCCCTACCAATCCTATTTGCTTCAATTCTAGCTGAAGAGCCGGTTGAAGTGAGTAATGTTCCTCACCTACGTGACATCGATACTACGATGGAACTACTTAAGCGTTTAGGCGCAAAAGTATCACGTAACGGTAGTGTTCATGTTGATGGCAGCGAGATTAATGAATTTTGTGCGCCTTATGATTTAGTAAAAACAATGCGTGCTTCTATTTGGGCTTTAGGTCCTCTAGTCGCTCGTTTTGGTGAAGGCCAAGTGTCCCTTCCTGGTGGTTGTGCAATTGGCGCTCGACCTGTTGATTTACATATCCATGGCCTAGAGCAACTAGGTGCGACCATTAAGTTGGAAGATGGTTATGTAAAAGCAAGTGTTGACGGCCGTTTGAAAGGCGCGCACATCGTGATGGATAAAGTAAGTGTGGGTGCCACCATTACTATCATGTGTGCAGCAACGCTAGCGGAAGGTACAACTGTATTAGATAACTCAGCGCGTGAGCCTGAGATTGTTGATACGGCTGATTTCCTAAACAAACTAGGTGCTAAGATTTCTGGCGCAGGTACAGACACGATTACTATCGAAGGCGTTGAACGTCTTGGTGGTGGTCATCACTCTGTGGTTGCTGACCGTATCGAAACGGGTACGTTCTTGGTTGCTGCTGCTGTTTCTGGCGGTAAAGTGGTTTGTCGCAACACCAACGCTCATCTTCTTGAAGCTGCATTAGCGAAGCTTGAAGAAGCGGGTGCGAAGGTTGAAACGGGCGAAGACTGGATCAGCCTTGATATGACAGATCGTGAGCTGAAAGCGGTGAAAATCGTAACAGCACCTCACCCAGGTTTCCCTACCGACATGCAAGCACAGTTTACTCTGCTCAATATGATGGCGAAGGGCAGTGGTGTTATCACTGAGACTATCTTTGAAAACCGCTTTATGCACATTCCTGAGTTACAGCGAATGGGCGCAAAAGCGGAAATCGAAGGCAACACGGCTATCTGTGGTGAAACGGAAAAATTAAGCGGCGCTCAAGTAATGGCAACGGATCTTCGTGCATCTGCGAGTCTAGTTATTGCTGGCTGTATTGCCCAAGGCGAAACTATCGTTGACCGTATTTATCACATCGATCGTGGCTACGATAAGATTGAAGATAAACTTTCAGCTTTAGGCGCAAACATTACACGATTTAGCGAGTCGAACTAACTTAGGTTAGTGGATTCATGAATCAGTAAGATGAAAACATAAAAGTCGGAACCTTGGTTTCGGCTTTTTTATAGTTGTATTTACCGCAAGTGAATCTATTGCCTATTTTGTGTGAATAGATGAATCAACTTGGCGGTTGTGAGGAGCAAAATGATAGCAATATTACGTATTTTCGCAGTGGCGATATTTGCGATTTTTATGTTTGTATTTGGTTGTGGCTATTGTCTATTAAGCCCACGTAACCCGAAACACGTATTTACCTTTGGCCGTTATTTCGGTCGCATGTCGAAAATCTTTGGCATGAAGTTAGAGCTTCGCATCCCGGAAGATGCTTACTCTCGTGGCCAACATGTTTATGTCGCAAACCACCAAAACAGCTGGGATCTATTCACGATTTCATCAGCGGTAACACCTAAAGTCGTGACTGTTGGTAAGAAAAGCTTAGCGTGGATGCCTCTTTTTGGTCAGCTGTATTGGCTGACGGGTAATATCCTAATCGACCGAGCTAACCGCAGCAAAGCGGTAGGTACGATTGACCAAGTGGTTACTAGCCTTAAAGAGAGTGATGTTTCAGTATGGATGTTCCCTGAGGGGACTCGTTCTCGTGGTCGTGGTTTGCTGCCATTCAAAACGGGTGCTTTCCATGCTGCGATTGGCGCTGGCTTACCTATTATCCCTATCGTGTGTAGCTCAACAGGTGGCGTGAAGCTGAACCGTTGGAACAATGGTCATGTGATTGTTGAAATGCTGCCACCAATCAGCACTGAAGATTACGATAAGTCTAATGTTCGTCAACTGGCTAACCTAGCTCGTGAGCAGATGGCTGCGAAGCTTGAAGAGTTAGACA
This sequence comes from Vibrio sp. FF145, assembly GCF_041439075.1. Classification (NCBI taxonomy): domain Bacteria; kingdom Pseudomonadati; phylum Pseudomonadota; class Gammaproteobacteria; order Vibrionales; family Vibrionaceae; genus Vibrio; species Vibrio sp. FF145. Next base: position 47,325 of record NZ_JBGONH010000022.1, on the reverse strand, counting down.
AAGAAGTGGTTGAGCTTAATAAGAAGTAATCATCTAAGCGAAACGATGAACAATAAAAAAGGTTGCCAATTGGGCAACCTTTTTTGTATCTGATAAACGCTCAGCATTATGCCAACTTGTTTACTAGAAACCGTTTATTCTAGATATTAAAACCTATTTGCGAACCGCAATAGCTTCGATCTCGATACCTACATCTTTTGGCAGACGCGCTACTTCAACACATGAACGTGCAGGGTAGTTTGCAACACCGTGCTCATCAAAGAATTTACCGTAAACTTCATTTACTGTACCGAAGTCGTTTAGGTCTTTAACGAATACCGTTAGTTTTACGATGTCTTTTACAGTCAGGCCAGAAGCTTCAACAACCGCTTGAACGTTGTCTAGAGATTGGCGAGCTTGCACTGCGATATCAGCAGATACTTCACCAGTTGCTGGGTTTACTGGGATTTGACCAGAAGTCAGAACCATATTGCCAAGGTCAACACCTTGTACGTATGGGCCGATTGCAGCTGGAGCAGATTCTGTGTGAAGTACTTTAGTCATTGGTTATTCCATCAGTTATTGGATAAAAAGCGATTTTTAGTGTGCCTTCAAACTTAGGATAGGTAAAGAGCAAAATACCCCGCACAGGCGAGGTATTGAATAGTTTTTGCGTTCGATCGGCGTTGCCGTATGACGTTATCTTTCTGTAACGATCTCACGAGAGAAGACTTTTTCGCAGTATTTACACTTCAATCGAATATCTTCTTTCTTTTCAAAGATCTTAAAGCTGCTTTCAACGGGTTCATTGTGAGTAATACAGTTGGTGTTTGGACACTCGAACACATCGTTGATTTGCTCAGGAAGTTCTAGTGGTAGCTTCTTAACCACTTCGTAATCTTCGATTTGGTTTACGGTCGCGTGAGGCGCGTAAAGTGCTAACTTGCTCGCCTGTTCTTCAGTGATAAACACATTCTCTATCTTGAGCAGGTCTTTACCGCCTAGAGCAGAGGATGGCAGGTTTAGGCCAATCGTTACTCGCTGATTAGAGTTATGCATGTCGAACAGTTTGAGTACCTTGATCCCGATGTTGGCTGGGATATGGTCGATAACCGTTCCGTTCTTGATTGCTTCAACTTTTAATTGAGTCTCTTTAGACATGATATCTCTCCTCTACAGCGTTTCGTTAAGAACAAGGGCTAACAATGCTTCACGTGCGTAAACACCGTTCTCAGCTTGCTGGAAGTAGTAAGCGTAAGGTGTTTTATCGACATCGACAGTAATTTCATCAACACGCGGAAGAGGGTGAAGAACCTTTAGGTTATCACGTGCATTTTCCAACATCGGAGCTGTCAGGATGTACGCTGATTTGATGTGTGCGTATTCCGATTCATCAAAACGTTCTTTTTGAACTCGAGTCATGTACAGAACATCCAACTCTGGAATCACATCTTCCATGTCTGTTAGCAGTTGGTACTTGATGCCCGCTTCATCAAGTTCTTCACAAATGTAGTCAGGCATCGCCAGTGCTTCTGGTGCAACGAAGTAGAAACAGATGTTGTCGAATTTCGCGAGTGCTTGAGTCAACGAGTGAACCGTACGGCCGTACTTAAGGTCACCAACGAATGCAACGTTAAGGTTATCTAAACGGCCTTGAGTTTCGGCGATAGAGAACAGGTCTAATAGCGTTTGTGTTGGGTGTTGGTTTGCGCCGTCGCCCGCGTTAATCACAGGTACACCGTTAGAGAACTCAGAAGCCAGACGCGCTGCGCCTTCTTGAGGGTGGCGCATTACGTAAGCATCAACGTATGAAGAAATAACCTGCACTGAGTCTGCTAGCGTTTCGCCTTTCTTCGCCAGTGACGTGTTACCACCGCTATCGAAACCAATCACATCACCACCGATGCGCTGAATAGCCGTTTCAAAAGAGAGACGAGTTCGCGTTGAAGGTTCGAAGAAGCAGCTTGCAACAACTTTGTTCTTGATGAGTTCTGGGTTTGGTTCAGCTTTAAGTTGACCTGCCGTTTGAACAATTAATTCTAGCTCTTCACGAGAAAGCTCTGGAATTGAGATGATGTGCTTTTGATAGAGCGAATTCGCCATGATCTTCTTCCCCACAATAATGTATTGGCCATAAAAAAGCCCCCCATAATGGGAGGCTTTAAAAAAGTGCTGAAAAGCAGAATAGACGGCCTGGCAAGCATGCTAGCTTGCGAGCAATATTTGGTGTCTTCACAATTTTATTATGTGTTTTCACAATATCATTATGTTTTATCACAACATTGCTTGGCGTCATTTTCACTACTCTCAGACAAATTGCCGAGAATTATACGCTTTCAATTTGTGAGCGCAAGCGATTACATCAAGCTTTGTTTACTTTCATTATTCTCTATTGGCCAAGTGTCGCGACCATTACTGCTTTGATGGTGTGCATGCGATTCTCTGCTTCATCAAACACAATTGAGTAGTCGGACTCAAATACTTCGTCTGTTACTTCCAAACCGTTCATTCCATATTTGTCTGCGACTTGCTGGCCGATCACGGTTTCATTGTTGTGGAAAGCTGGCAGGCAATGCATGAACTTCACTTGAGGGTTACCTGTGAGCTTTATGACATCCATATTCACTTGGTAAGGTGTCATCACAGCCACGCGTTCGTCCCAAGCTTCAGGTGCTTCACCCATAGAAACCCAAACATCGGTGTAAAGGAAATCACAACCTTTTACGCCTTCGGCAACGTCTTCAGTCAGCGTTATTTGTGCACCTGTATTTTGCGCAATTGCTTGGCATTCTTCGACAAGCTGTTCTTCTGGCCAGAAAGCTTTAGGTGCAACAAGGCGAATATCCATACCCATCTTCGCGGCACCGACTAACAGAGAATTACCCATGTTGTTGCGTGCATCGCCTAGGTAAGCAAAACTGATTTGATGCAGATGTTTACCGCGACCATGCTCAAGCATAGTGAGGAAATCAGCCAAGATCTGAGTTGGATGGAACTCATCAGTAAGGCCATTCCACACTGGAACGCCAGCATAAGCGCCAAGATCTTCGACAATACTCTGGCCAAAACCACGATATTCAATACCATCGTACATACGACCTAATACACGCGCGGTATCTTTCATTGATTCTTTTTGACCAATCTGAGAACCAGAAGGGCCTAAATAAGAGACTTGAGCTCCTTGATCAAAAGCAGCTACCTCAAAGGCACATCGAGTTCGAGTTGATGCTTTTTCAAAGATCAAAGCGATGTTTTTACCGTTAAGCTTTTTTTGCTCTGTACCTGCATACTTAGCCTTTTTAAGGTAAGCAGACAGGTCGAGTAAAAACTGAATCTCTTTAGGAGTAAAGTCGAGAAGTTTTAGAAAGTTACGATTGCGAAGATTAAATGCCATCTCTCGCTCCTTGGGTATATAGAATCAATGAAGAACTTAGTTAAACATAAAAATGCTATATTTGTGAATAGTTATTTTATTAATTTGATAAAAAAGGCCAGTACAATGGTACTGGCCTAGATAAGTTATGTGTTCGCTTTACTGAACTACTTGAGTTAAATACCGTCTCTTTCTATAGGACAGCTCATGCAACGAGCGCCACCACGACCGCGACCCAGTTCATTGCCTGGAATTGTCAGAACTTCGATGCCTGCTTTGTCGTATTTCTCATTGGTGTAAACATTACGCTCATAACCGATAACCGTACCCGGTTTCACCGTCAGTACGTTGTTAGCGTCATTCCACTGTTCACGTTCAGCTTCGTAGTTATCACCACCAGTTGTGATGATCTTCAGTTGATCGAGATCCAGTGCGCCTTCAATCGCTGTTAGGTAGTTTTCAGCTTTCTCTACTCGCATTTCGCCATTTTCTTTTGGCGTTAAGCGCCAGGTGTCTAAATCTTTGCGAACGATCTCTGGATAGACAGAGAATGTGTCGATATCCATGTGCGTCATGACCGTATCAAGGTGCATACAAGAGCGGTGCTTCGGTAAATCAATCGCAATCACTTCTTTAGCTTGACCGGACTTGAATAAACTCGCAGCTAGGTTTTCGACACCTTGTGGCTTGGTACGCTCTGAAATACCGATAAGAACAGCGCCTTTACCGATTACCAGTACATCACCACCTTCAATATTGGCGTTGTCGTAATGAAGATCTTCATCACCGAAGTACTTAATGAAATCTTGCCCCGCGAATACAGGGTGCCAGCGATATATTGCTCGCAAGTGATTCGTTTCTCGTTGACGAGCAGGCATCATCATAGGGTTAAGAGAGACACCGCCATAAACCCAGCAAGAAGTATCGCGGGTAAATAGATGGTTAGGTAGCGGCTCAATAACGAAATCAAGTGGGCGGTGCATCTTCGGTAGCATTGAAGAAGATTTAATAGGAAGCTCAGAATAGGCTAAACCACCAAGTAGGATCGTCGCCAAGTGCTCATTGTCCATTTGAGCAAGGTACTCTCTTAAATCACGTGCGAATGTAGGGCCGTAACGGAAATCAGAGATTTGAGTATTAAGCAGCCACTCACGAGCTTGTGCTACAGCGAGTGTCTCAACCAGTAGGTCATGCAGTAATAACACTTCAACGTCTTGGTTACGAAGTGTTGTCGCAAAGGCATCGTGTTCTTCACCTGCTGCTTCTACTGCAAGTACATCATCAAAGAGTAGCTCATGACAGTTAGAAGGGGTGAGGTGGGTGAGTGCCCTTTCAGGCCTATTTAGGAGAACTCGTCTTAATTGACCGACTTCGGAGCCAACGTACAGCTTACTCATTTTGCATCCTTACTATTAATCCAGCGTCTATTTATGACAAGCTTGTTCGTAATATGCAAGTTTTGAAACTTGTGTAAAGGTTATGTTATTTTGATATTTTTGGTTTTAAATGCTGAGTTGTTTGTGATTGTTAATATTAAAATCCAACTGAAAGGCTGAGTTCTGGAACAAACTTTTTGCGGATCTATGCTCTAATTTCAGTGATTTGATAATCCACTTTGCTTGGTGAACGTGATTTTTCATTCAAAATTTATGCAGTTACTTACTTATAAGTGAGGTTTTATGCATCGATGAAGTGTTCGGCAGTATGCATCTGATATGACTAACCACTCAATTTTGAAGGAGTAAGGCTAAAAGTAACAATAAAAATGAAATGCTAAAACACACGGTGGTTAATAATATGTTGAAAATTTGTTTCTGTGATTTTGATTTCACTTTTTAATTGATATCCCTTCTGTTATCTAGCGATAAACTTGCTCTTCTACACCTGATCTAGGTGGCTTTTCTAGGCGATCCGTGCCATATTTCGTGGCAATCAAATTTGATCTTTTCATAGTCAACACTCTGGAGCAGACACATGTCTCACGAAGATGAATATCTATCAGTAGCGGAATTAATTGAATTTCAAAAAGGAGAGACTCGCGACATCATTGAAGCACTAATCGAAGATGGTAGCGATCCTGAAGCTCTATACGATATCGAGCATCACCTATTCGCTGAAGATTTCGCAGTACTTGAGAAAGCCGTTGTTGAAGCATTCAAAATGGGCTTTGAAGTGCTTGAAGCTGAAGAGACAGAAGACGAAGATGGCAACAAGCTACTTTGTTGTGATGCAACGATGCAGTGTACTCTGAACGCAGAAGCGATTGATGAGCAAGTTGAGAAGCTTGTAAATCTTGCAGAGAAGTTTGACATTATCTACGACGGTTGGGGCACTTACTACGAAGGTGAAGATGCTATCTACCCTGACGAAGATGATGAAGACGAAGAGTAATCTCTCCCAGCTTTAAAGAATGCCAGCCTTGAGCTGGCATTTTTTTGTCCTCAGAAAAATAAATGTCTTTATATGCATTCATTCATTATAATGCGGTCAAAATTGATCTAGCTCAAGGAATGACATGCGGCTACCTCTCGATGGTCTTTGGCAAATTTCGCCACTGACGGATCTCTCTATCCCACAAGATGACATTACCTTTCCTGCTCCATTAAGCTCAAAGCTCCCTAATAGCTTGAGTGAAGAGGAAATCGCAGAGCAAGAATGGCACCTGATGCATGACATCGAAGTGGATGATGCCATGTTGGCATGCCCATTTGTTGAGCTAGTCGTCGCAGGCGTTGACTACTTTGCAGAAGTGCGACTCAATGGCGTTGCCGTGTTTGACTGTGATGGCAGCGAAGCCGAATATCGCAAGGACATTCGTCCTTATATGCAGCCTGGTCGAAATCGTTTTGAGATCCTTTTCCTTGAAGAAGAGGAGAGCCTGTTGCTTGAAGAGGATATGGATGACTCTATCTCTTCACAGGTCGTCGCTAAATCAGATTCTCGTATCGGAATCTGGCAAGCTCCATATCTTCAGTTCGTTCGTAACGTCAAGCTTGAGCAAGTTGTCACCGAGCAAATCTGGCATCACGGTGGTGGGTGTGAGTTTAAAGTAGATGTTATCTATCAAACGCTAAAGCCGGGGTTAATATCTGCATCAATCAAGTTTAATGGTATGACTCTCGTGATGCCGATTGATGTGCGAGCAGAACATACGGGTGTTGTGTTTCAGGTTGAGGCTCCACTGGTATTTAACCTTGAGAAGCCCAATCCTAAGCATTTATATCAGTTAGAAGTGGAACTCGATGGGCAAAAAGAGAGTTCTTTCGTAGCCTTGAATCCAGCCTCTTGCGTGAGTAACTTTTTGCGTAACTAGCGGTTATTCAATTAGCCCGTTACGTAATGAATCAATTTTCTCACTCGCTTGTCATCTAATGAACTGCCAACGCTAACCCTATTTCAAAAACACATTATAGCGTTTTGGCCATGACAACCTCACAAGCGTCATGGCCTGTTTCTCCCCAAGCTGAATCAAGGTGTTCAAAGCCCAATTTTTCGTAAAGTTTAACGGCGGCATTAAGGCATTCGGTCGTTTCTAGATACATATGTTGATAACCCAGTTCCTTAGCTTTCTCCATCGACATATTAACCAACTTCTTCGCTAAGCCTTTGCCTCTGGTTTCTGGCAAGAAGTACATCTTTTGCAGTTCACAGACTTCTGGCATACCTGCTAGTGGTGCAAATCCACCACCACCAACAACCTTTCCATCAAGTTCAATCACCCAATATTGAGATCTTTCATTGTTATAAACACTGAACATGTCTTCTAAGGTGGGATCAGCCACACCATAACCTTTATCTTCAGTTAGCCCGTTTTCATAAGAGACTTGGCGAATCACATTGGCCACTACGATGTTGTCCTGCTGTTGTAGGGGGCGAACCACCACATCTATTGAAGCGTGGCTTTGTTGCAGTGCTTTAAGGTAGTGCTCGATTCCCCCCGAAACTTGTTGAGTTTCCGCTTCCGTTAAACGCTCAAGTACCGAGTCATAAAATTGATTTTGTTGATTGTGAAGTTTGGCAAGAGTGTTTTTCCCTTGCTCTGTTACTGAAGCCACAACACTGCGCTTATCGTTGGGGTGTGGTGAGGTTTGAATTAACGAGTTCTTCGCTAGATTGTTAACTGCTCTACTGGCGTTGGACTTATCAATATTGAGCTTATCCGCTAATTGGTTCACGGTTAATGGCTGCTGTTCCAGTTCAATAAGTGTATGAGCTTGAATCGGAGGTAGGGCAATATCACCACAATCTTTGTCGAGCATTCCAAGCTGTCGAACGAGCTGACGTGATAATTCTCTAAGTTGTGCTGAAGTCATGTTGCCTCTCAATATGGTTGCGATGTACAACTATAATTTAAGTGCGCATCGCAACTATGTCAACAGTGAACTCTCTAGGTTAAGTATGTTGGTGTAAACAAAACTGTGGTTGTGCTGCTTGGCTTTCTGCTTTTCGTAACCACACCTTCTCATGGAAGTAGTAAGCCACGGTATTCAAAGCGGGTTCTAACGTTGCCATCACACCACCAACAAAGGCATCGCCAGTCAATAAGTAGACAACGGTAAAGGCAACACTAAAGTGGATAGTAGCGAAGCTTGCTGTTTTTAATTTAGTCATCCACTGACGAGCTTTAAGCGCTGGAGCTTGAGCCCAAGCCTTTTCATGAAAATAGAAGGCGACGGTATTCACAGAAGGCTCAATCATAGCGATTAAGCTACCAATTAAGATATCGCCTGTTAGTACATAAGCGACACTAAATGCGATAGTAAAATGTAATGCGGCAAAGGTTAGTGTCTTTTTCATGATAATTACTCAGTCGTTGTGTTGTTTCGATAGAACTATTATTGAGAATTATTATCATTAAATCTAATGGGAAGTTAAGATTGTTTTGATAGGCAAAAGCTATCAATAAGCTGGAGTGAGGTTGATTGGACTGGAACTTAGGGCACAAAAAAAGGCTGACCATGAAGGCCAACCTTTTTGTCTAGAGCGGGAGGTTCGAAACCTCCTCGTTCATTCAGTTTTAAAGAGCAGCGATTGTCGCTTTTTGCTCTTCTAGCTTAACAAGAGTTTCTTGGTAGCCTTCAAGCTTTTCACGCTCTTTCGCGATAACCGCTTCTGGTGCTTTAGCAACAAAACCTTCGTTACCTAGCTTACCTTCGATACGCTTAATCTCACCGTGAGTCTTCGCTACTTCTTTATCTAGACGAGCAAGCTCAGCATCTTTGTCGATAAGACCCGCCATTGGGATCATCAGCTCAGATTTGCCAACAAGTTTAGTTGCACAAGCTGGAGTCGCTTCGCCGTCTGCTAGAACTTTAATATCGTCTAGCTTAGCTAGAGAAGTAAGAACGATCTTATTTGCTTCGATACGAGCTGCATCTTTCTCATCAGCGACTTTGATCATTACTTCTAAGCCTTGGCTTGGTGCAATGTCGTATTCCGCACGTAGGTTACGGATAGCTGTGATGAAAGTTTTAACCCATTCGATGTCGTCAACGATCTCAGCATTGAAGTTAGCTTCATTAAACTGAGGAAGCGCTTGAGTCATGATGGTCTCGCCTTCAACGCCGTCTACTAGCGGCTTAACGCTTTGCCAGATAGATTCAGTGATGTAAGGAAGAACAGGGTGAGCAAGACGTAGAGTCTTCTCAAGAACCGTGATAAGCGTGTAACGAGTCGCTTGTTGTTGAGCTTCAGTACCTTTCCAAAGAACAGGTTTAGTTAGCTCTAGGTACCAGTCACAGAATTGGTTCCAGATGAATTCGTAAAGCGTATTTGCTGCCATGTCTAGACGGTAGTTGTCTAGGTGAGCATTAAACTCTTTCGCTGCAACTTCAAACTGAGATTCAATCCACTTGTCTGCTAGAGAGAATTCCATGTTTGCACGGTCTTCAACAGACAGTGACATGCCACAATCGTGCTCTTCTGTGTTCATCAGTACGTAACGGCTTGCGTTCCATAGCTTGTTACAGAAGTTACGGTAACCTTCAAGACGCTTCATGTCCCAGTTGATGTCACGGCCAGTTGAAGCCATAGCAGCAAGAGTGAAACGCAGTGCATCGGTACCGTATGGTTCGATACCATCTTCGAAAGTTTTACGTGTTGCTTTTTCGATCTTAGCAGCCAGTTTAGGTTGCATCATGTTGCCACAACGCTTTTCTACTAGCTCTTCAAGGCCGATGCCGTCAATCATATCGATTGGGTCAAGTACGTTACCTTTCGACTTAGACATCTTGTCGCCGTTTTCATCACGGATAAGGCCCGTCATGTAAACTGTTTTGAAAGGTACTTGAGCCTTGCCGTCTTCGTCTTTCACGAAGTGCATAGTCATCATGATCATACGAGCAACCCAGAAGAAGATAATATCAAAACCAGATACTAGTACTTCTGATGGGTGGAATGTTTTCATTGCTTCAGTATCTTCAGGCCAGCCTTGTGTGCCGAAAGTCCAAAGTGCAGAAGAGAACCATGTATCAAGAACGTCGTTGTCTTGCTTAAGAACAATTACCGGTGAAAGGTTGTTCTTTTCACGAACTTCTTCTTCAGTGCGACCTACGTAAACTTTACCATCGTTGTCGTACCATGCTGGGATACGGTGGCCCCACCAAAGTTGACGAGAGATACACCAATCTTGTACGTCACGCATCCACGCGAAGTACATGTTTTCGTACTGTTTAGGTACAAATTGGATCTCACCATCTTCAACGGCTTTAACAGCAGGAGCAGCAAGAGGCGCTGTACGCACGTACCATTGGTCAGTCAGCATTGGTTCGATAACCACACCACCACGGTCACCGTAAGGAACGGTTAGATCGTGATCTTTGATTTCTTCAAGTAGGCCTAGCTCTTCAAATTCAGCAACCGTTGCACGACGAGCGGAAAAACGCTCCATACCTTGGTATTTAGCTGGAAGATCTGTTGAGTACACATCGCTTTCTTCACCGTTCGTTGTGAAGATTTCAGCCGCATCACGGATATCACCGTTGAACGTTAGGATGTTGATCATTGGTAGGCTATGGCGTTTGCCCACTTCGTAATCGTTAAAGTCATGAGCTGGCGTGATTTTCACACAACCCGTGCCTTTATCCATGTCAGCGTGCTCATCACCTACGATAGGGATAAGACGATTTACGATAGGAAGCAGGATTTCTTTGCCGATAAGATCTTTGTAGCGAGGATCTTCAGGGTTAACTGCAACGCCTGTATCACCAAGCATGGTTTCAGGACGTGTAGTTGCAACGACAATGTAGTCTTTGCCATCAGCGGTTTTAACACCATTCGCTAGTGGGTAGCGGAAGTGCCACATGAAACCTTTTTTGTCTTTGTTTTCAACTTCAAGATCAGAAATTGCAGTGTGCAGTTTAGGATCCCAGTTTACTAGACGCTTACCACGATAGATTAGGTCTTCTTCGTATAGGCGAACAAATACTTCTTGAGTCGCAGCTGATAGGCCGTCATCCATAGTGAATCGCTCACGATCCCAGTCTACAGATGCACCAAGACGACGAAGTTGTTGAGTGATCGTGCCACCAGATTCGCCTTTCCATTCCCAGATCTTGTCGATGAAAGCTTCACGGCCGTAGTCGTGTTTTGTTTTGCCTTCTTCAGCAGCGATCTTACGCTCAACAACCATTTGAGTTGCGATACCAGCGTGGTCAGTACCCACTTGCCAAAGCGTGTTTTTGCCTTTCATACGTTGAGCACGGATAAGTGTATCCATGATCGTATCTTGGAACGCGTGACCCATGTGTAGGCTACCAGTGACGTTCGGTGGCGGGATCATGATGCTGTAAGCTTCTTTTGATGTGTCACCGTGTGGCTTAAAGTAGCCTTTCTCTTCCCAAGTCTTATACAGAGCTTGTTCGATTGATGTTGGGTTGTATGTCTTTTCCATAGTGCTCTTATAACGGATACTGTGAATGGTTAATCGTGGTCAAACTTCATAAGTGAAGCTTCTTGAATCTAAATCCAAAGATAGCTTTAACTATGAGGTTTGACTATGGATGTTGAATCTCGATAGTTTGTAGCTGATATCCAGCCTGACGGTAAATTTTATACCTTTCTCGAGCGAGTTGCTTAGCTTTTTCTTCGCAAGGAACGAAGTCTATCACCTGAGCAAAGGCGTTCGCAAAGGTTGTATGATTATCGGCCAGATTTATTACCAATTGGCGGTTCCAATTAGGTTTGACTCCTTGATGGCCTATCTCAATATTCGTTGAATATTTTGGACCTTCGCCAACCAAGTTGTGCGCGATAAATTCAGTAGGCTCTACCTGCCAAAAAACTTCAGCGATACGCTCAGCATGAACTTTATCGTTACAGTTGAGATAAAGTTTAGCGCCTTGTTTTGCAAAATGCTGAGCAAGAAACAACACGTAGTGAGCAAAACCCTCTTCGCCGGCTTGTGGGCTGTCTGAAGACACAATGTAAAATGTGGCAGTCTGCATACTGAATACTCGAACTTGGAATCGTGGAAACCAATCATACTTGGTCAACAGGAGCTAGCAAATAACGCTTATTAAAAAAGGGCCCGTAGGCCCTTTCTATTATTTTGAAGATTGCTCTTCAGTCTCATGGCCGCTGCGGTTCAATAAGAATTGGACTAGCATTGAGACAGGACGACCTGTCGAGCCTTTCGCTGCGCCTGACTTCCAAGCTGTGCCGGCACTGTCAATGTGTGCCCAGTGGTACTTTTTAGCAAATTTAGATAAGAAACATGCTGCTGTGATTGTACCAGCAGGTCGGCCACCGATATTTGCCATATCTGCAAATGGACTCGTTAGTTGCTCATGGTATTCATCGGCCATTGGCATGCGCCATGCTCTGTCACTTGCTTGCTCAGAAGCATTCACTAACTCGTGAGATAGTGGGTTGTGATTAGACAGTACAGCACTGATGTGGTGACCTAACGCCATCACACACGCGCCAGTGAGTGTTGCTACATCGACAACACAGTCTGGTTCAAAGCGTTCAACGTAAGTAAGCGCATCACATAGAACCAAGCGACCTTCAGCATCCGTGTTTAACACTTCAACTGTTTGGCCTGACATGGTCGTTAGGATATCACCTGGGCGGTAAGCATTGCTGCCTGGCATGTTTTCACAACCTGCTAGGATACCAACTACATTAATCGGTAGGTTCAGTTTAGCTAGTGCCTTCATTGTACCGAATACAGAAGCCGCACCACACATGTCGTACTTCATCTCATCCATACCTTCACCAGGCTTAAGCGAAATACCGCCTGAATCGAAAGTAAGCCCTTTACCGACTAGAACAATCGGTTTTGCATCTGGGTCAGCAGCACCTTTATATTCCATGATAGACATCATAGATTCGTTCTTAGAACCACGGCCTACCGCTAAGTATGAAGTCATACCCAGCTTTTCCATCTCTTCTTCGCCAATGATCTTAGTTTTCACTGTCTCGTAATCATCGGCCAAGCGACGAGCTTGAGAAGCAAGGTAAGCAGGATTTGCGATGTTAGGTGGCATATTGCCTAGATCTTTAGACGCTTTCACACCTGAAGCAATCGCAAGACCGTGAGAGATTGCTTTCTCACCAAGGCTCAATTCACGACGAGTTGGTACGTTGAATACCAGTTTACGTAGTGGACGACGAGTCTCTGGTTTATTACTCTTGAATTGATCAAAAGTGTAAAGGCCATCTTTAGTCGCTTCTACTGCTTGGCGAACTTTCCAGTAAGTATCACGACCTTTAACGTGCAGTTCAGTCAGGAAACATACTGCTTCCATAGAACCCGTTTCGTTTAGTGTGCTGATGGTTTTTTGGATAATTTCTTTATATTGACGCTCGCCTAGCTCACGTTCTTTACCGCAGCCTACAAGCAGAACACGTTCTGAAAGTACACCAGGTACTTGATGCAGTAGTAGCATCTGGCCAGGTTTACCCTCTAGATCACCGCGACGAAGCAGTGAACTAATATAGCCATCGCTAATCTTATCTAACTGCTCGGCTACTGGAGAAAGGCGGCGCGGTTCGAATACACCGACAACGATACATGCGCTGCGCTGTTTCTCTGGGCTGCCACTTTTTACACTGAACTCCATGCGTACTCCTACATCCTGAAGACAAATCGAACTAAATGTTGGATAATGGGTTCTTACTTGTTGGATCCTATAATGGAACTGACCTTAAAGAAGAACGTTAACACTTAGCTAAAAATTTAAAAAATAAAAGGTTCAACGGGAAATTATAGTGATTCAATCAAAAAAACAAGTTTTGTATAGGTAATTTGAGCGTGATTATTGTTAGATATTTGATCCGAGAGACAATCAAGAGCCAATTTGCGATATTTTTTGTTCTCTTTCTTGTGTTTCTCAGCCAAAAGTTCATCAGTGTTTTATCCGACGCCTCTGATGGTGATATTCCAGCAAGCCTTGTATTATCGATCGTGGGTCTAAATATGCCAGCGATGGGGCTCTTGATGCTTCCACTTAGTATCTATATTGGCATTTTGCTGACTTTTGGCCGCCTTTATGCCGAAAGTGAGATTGTGGTGATGAATGCTACGGGTATTGGCAATAAATTCCTTATCCAATCAGCACTTTATCTGGCGTTAATTACCGCAACTGTCGCTGCTTTTAACTCCTTTTGGCTGTCTCCGTGGTCACAAGATAAAGTAGAACAAATGTATGAGGAAGTGGCTGCAGAGAACAGTGTTGATTTACTACCCAAAGGCAAATTTGCAAGGACTCCCGATGGTTCTTCTGTTGTGTTTATCGAGGGTATCGATGGTAATCAATTAGACAATGTGTTCGTTTCTCAAATGCGACCTCGTGACTCAGTGCTTCCTAGTGTGATGTTCTCTAAGTCGGGAGACGTAAAAGAATTGAGCGATGGCCGCCAAGTTATTGTGATGTACGATGGTACTCGTCATGAAGGAGTGCCTTCTCGCCTTGATTATAGAGTGACGCACTTTGAAGAGTATGAAGGCTTAATTGGTCAGCGTGAAGTAGAGAAGAAAGGTCGAGAGTGGGAAGCGATTCCAACTATTGATCTTATTGGAAATCAAGATAATCGTGCCAAGGCTGAATTGCAGTGGCGCATGTCACTGGTGTTGTGTATCCCATTGTTGACTATGCTCGTTGTACCGCTGTCAGCAGTTAATCCACGACAAGGTCGTTTTGCAAAAATAGGTCCGGCAATCCTGATTTATTTGACTTACTTCTTGGCAATCAGTGCAACCAAATCTTCAATTGAAGAAGGGGACATTCCTGCTGCAATAGGCATGTGGCCAATCAATGCATTATTATTGTTTGTCGCGATTGGTGCCAACTTTATGGATAGTGTGCCTGTTAGGCGTTTGAAAGAAAAATTCAAGAATAAGAGGTTGGCTTAAGCCGTGTTTAAGATTCTCGATTTATATATAGGCAGAACCATCATCGCGACCACGTCACTGGTATTGGTGACGTTTGTCGGTCTCTCTGGAATTATCAAGTACGTTGAGCAATTGCGGAAGGTAGGTCGTGGTACATACGATCTATTACAAGCGTTGTATTTCGTTTTATTGAGTATTCCTCGTGATATCGAAATGTTCTTCCCAATGGCGGCATTGCTTGGTGCATTGATTGGGCTTGGTATGCTTGCTGCGAGTTCTGAGCTTGTGGTTATGCAAGCCGCGGGTTTCTCTAAGTTAGATATTGGTTTATCGGTACTTAAGACTGCGATTCCGTTAATGGTGATAGTGACATTGCTTGGGCAGTGGGGAGCTCCGCAAGCGCAGAAGATGGCTCGTGACTTAAGAACCATCTCGGTTGCTGGTGGTAGTATTATTTCTACTCAAAGCGGTGTTTGGGCTCGAGATGCCAACGACTTTATTTTCATTGTTAAAATAGACGATGATAAGCTCTATGGTTTGAACATGTGGCGCTATGATGAGAACAAGGCTCTGAAAACGGCCATATACTCAAAAGAAGTCGATTACGTTGGAGACAACGTTTGGACAATGCGCGATGTGGAGGTCACCTCTTTTGAGAATGAAATTCAGGTCACTAAAGAGAATTTACCGACTTTTTCTTGGGAAACATCGTTAGCTCCAGACAAACTCGCGATAGTGACGGTGAAACCGGAGGAGCTGTCGTTAAGTGGCTTGTATGATTATGTTTCTTATCTCAAAGCATCAGAGCAAGATGCTGCACGTTATGAGCTAGCTTTGTGGAGGAAGATTACTCAACCTATTTCGATAGCGGTCATGATGTTGATGGCGTTGTCGTTTATCTTTGGTCCTCTACGTAGCGTGACCATGGGTGCAAGGATTCTCTCTGGTGTGATTGCTGGTTTTACTTTCTATATATCCAGCGAGTTCTTTGGTCCAATCAGCTTGGTTTATCAAATACCACCAGCCTTTGGTGCGATAGCCCCTAGCGTGGTATTTTTCGGAATTGCCATCATGCTCTTGAGGCGGAAACTATAAATAGAAGAAAGGAAGGCATTGCGCCTTCCTTTTTTGATCTTGTTTTAAGTTCGCTTAATTGCGTTATTGTGCTTTTGGCAACACAACGACTTCGGTCTTTGCCCAGATATCGTGAAAGCCACGTTTCTGAGGATCGAATGGAACACATAAGTTTGCAAGTCCAAACCCCGATGTACCTAAACGTATTAGCGCTTGAGTTATTGTGATCGCAGAGCCATCTTTGTTTTGAACTCGTAGCTTCCAAGCTCTCATCCCCAGAGTTTGACCTGCTCTGGTCCAGAAGAAGACAAAGAAGTAAATCCAAACGACGACCAAGTAAAAAGTATACGCAGGGCTCCAAATCGGATGATTAGTCAAGAAGTCACTGACATCGGCATACCCGCTATGGTTAAAAATACCAAGAGCCATGAGTGCGTGCAGTAGAGCAACAATGATGCCGGCAGCCATCATTTCAATAGCGATTACAATGAGTGCGTCATAGAACAAGGCACCAAATCGGCGCATTACCCCAGCTGGTGGCAGAGTGTTTGTTGATGTCATGGTGTTATTACTTCTTTAAAAATTGAGGCGTCAGAATATAGTTTAAGGCTTGGCCTGAAAAGAGACATGACGCACAGCTTATGACTTAGTGGCGAAATTATCGGCAAACACACATGAATTCAAGTTTTTATACTTGCCACATCAGTTCGCATACGTATAATGCCAAACATCGACAGGGCAATGCCCCAAGATAATGCCGGTATGGTGAAATTGGTATACACGACGGATTCAAAATCCGTTGCCTTCGGGCGTGGCGGTTCAAGTCCGCCTACCGGTACCATATTTAAATAACAAAGCCTCGACTCAAGTCGGGGCTTTGTTGTATCTAGCACAATCAAAAGCTTACCTCGACTTTCCTTTTCTGTTATCTGCACTTTTCTCCCTCAATAGACTCACTTTATCAGCCTTGAATTTTCTTCCATGGTGCATCTATGGTTCATCACATGTTGATTCTGTGCTCAAGGGAATCCTGGCAAATCCAACAAATGCAAACTTCTGTAATCTCGCAAGCCAGTATTACCAAGGGCTGTTGAGTCAGAGAACCATGGTACGACCATGGTGACTTTACGGTGCTATAGGGTTTTGGTTTAGTCTTTGTGAGGTAACTTTTCGTTTTGATGAATAGCGGAAAAGTCGGTTTGAGATAGGTGGTTTTAAGGTGTGTGTATTAAGGTCGTTGGGGATATACATTAACAATCAATCACACCCTGAAAATTAATTAGCATTCATAGCTGTTGAGTTAATAATAACTCAGGGTTTTAATCTCATGAAAATATCTTTCTATCATCCAACTACTAAGAAAAGAACTTCGGTAACAATCAATGATTCACTAGTTTGGTTATGCGCGACGACTAACGGTTGGCTTGAGCTCCCAATGTTATCTACTACTTCTAGCCCTGATTTAAGTTATTTAGATGATGGCAAAGTCCGCTCTGGAATGTTTAGCTTTATCTCTGTGTGTGCACTTGAGTATGTAAATGGTGATTTTGGGTTCAAAACTTTTGTTAGCTATGTAGAGCACCGTATCGCGTTAGAAGTTGACTATATGATCAAGCATTTATGGTTAAAGCAGGTTAAGGCTGATTGAAAATTTTAGTATGAAGTCGTTGTTGCTGTTACTGCTATCACTCACCATCAGTGGGTGAATATCACAGTTGTAATCTGTGTAGGTGTCAATCTGATAGTTTTCCAGCGAGTACTGTGCGCGATCACTGAGCTGGGAATCATCGCAGAACTTTAACTATGGTGTTGGTGGAAATGTTATGCGTGATATGGGTTTTGATCTAGGTGGTGGTATCGGTGGCTAGTTGATTGTATGAATGTGGTGGGATGAATTGAGAGCTAGGTTTTGGATAGAGTATTATTAATGCTATGTTAGTGGTTCTCGTGGTGAAATTCTGTGTTTAATATTGTTGAAAAGTGCATTCGAAACATAGAGAAACACGGACTGTAAGTAAACTGTAAACGGAGAGCACAATGCCACAATTTGGGCGAAGTATTAGGATCTTTCTGGCGGATGGTAGCCCGACGGGTTTACGCCATGTTGAAATAGCTAACTGGTCTGGTCAAGCATTGGCATGTCCTCGAAGCCGATTCTCCGAATTGAATGACTGGCATGAGTCGAAAAGACCGGGAGTATACTTCCTCTTTGAAAATGCAGCAGGTGATGATAATAGTGTTTATGTTGGTGAGTCGGAGAATGTTTTTAAGAGATTAGCTGATCATGATCGGCAAAAAGACTTCTGGAATGAGGTCGTGATTTTTACCAGTAAAGATGAAAATCTAACGAAAGGACATATCAAATACCTTGAAGCTCGATTGGTTAGCGTAGCTTGTCAGGCTGAACGATATGAAATCCAAAATGCGAACACTCCAACTCAATCGACATTGCCACGTGCAGATGAAGCTGCGATGGAGGAGTTCATCGACAATGTCAGGATTGTACTTGGTAGCTTAGGGCATCGTGTTTTAGAAATGATTTCACCTGTCGCTCAATCGAACGATGAAGTAAAGAAAGACGACTCAATTGGAGATTACCCTTTATTCTTCAAGACTAATGGTTTGACGGCTAAAGGTAGAGTTGTAGATGATGGCTTTTTGCTTTTATCTGGTTCTCAATTATCTAAGAAAAGCTCGAAAAGCTTATCTGAGAAGAACATAGCGATTAAAAACCAAATGCTTGATGATGGGGCTCTGCAAGATGAAAGTGGACACTTACTTCTCGTAAAAGATAAGCTACTGCGCTCTTCTTCATCAGCTGCCGATTTAGTTGCTGGAAACAGCCGTAGTGGTCCGCAAAGCTGGAAAACAGAAAGTGACGAACTCTTAAAGTCTCTTGAAGAAAGATTATTAACAGAATCAATTGGCTAAAGTGATTACCCGTAGCTAAAGACCTCTCAAATTTATATTACTGAAATGTGGGTAAATAAATTAACGGAGGTCTCAATGAGCAAGTCACAACGACTCACCACCACTTTCCTCAACAATCTCAAGCCCAATCCTGCCAACGCTAAATCCACCGATTACGAAGTTAATCTGTCTGCTATGAAAGATAGTGGCTTGCCTGTGGGAGTGCGGTGTCTAGTGGGCAAGAAAGTTAGGTCGATTAGGTTCATTTTTAGGTTTACTAGCCCTGTGACTGGCAAAAAATCCAGTATCGGTCTTGGGCGGGCGAGTGACGTTGACTTAGTTACTTTGCGTAAAAAGGCGAAAGAGTATCGGCAGCAGATTCTTGAAGGGATAGATCCGAAGATTGAGCGTGATACTGAAAAGGTCGATAATTCTATGACCCTTGAACGGTTCTTTAATGAAGTCTATTTACCACTACAGAAGCAACGTCGAACTTGGAAAGATGACGTATCCCGGTTTCGGTTACATGCTAAGTCGATACATCATGTTCCAATCAACCAGCTAACAGCTGCACATATCGTGAAAGTCCAGATGGAGATGCAAGGGAAAATCAGCAAAACCACTGGTAAGCCTTACGCAACCGCCAGTATTTGCCGGGTATTAGCACTTCTCAAGTCGATAAATAAACATGCATACCGTCTTATGGATTGCCCGTTGGTTGCAGATAAAGTCAGCTTACCGAAGTTGGATAATATCCGCACAGGATACCTCACCGAAAATCAACTGAAGGACTTTGTTCGTCATGCTTTGGAGTATCCAGATAAACACACAGGATCGTTCTTAGCGTTATTGTTTTTGACTGGATTAAGGGATCGTGAATTAAGGTATTTAAAGCACGAATCTATAAATTGGGAACAGAAAACTCTGTATATAAATCGAACAAAAAATGGTCGTGACCACATTGTTTATCTGAGTGATTACATGCTCTCTATTTTGAAATCGATACCCAAAGTGGCGAATAACCCTTATATCTTTGCTGGACGTCGTAAGGGTAAACCTATCAGTCCAGCTAGACACGCATTGAAAGTGATTAAGGCTAAGATGGGACTGCCTGATATACCAGGCGATAGAGCTAACATAACCCTGCACTCATCTCGCCATACGCTCGGAACACTTTTAGCGGCAAATGGTGTCCCTCTACATGATATTGCTAAACAATTGAATCACTCAGAGATAGGTATAACGAGTAAGTATTATGCCAAGCATACCGTTGGTCGTAGGCGTAAAGTTGGCTCTCATCTATCGGATATGGTCAGTGGTGATATATCACTTAAATCCAACGAGTAACTCTAAATAAAATCATTAGAAAAGCCCCTGTTTAGCGATGAGCTAAACAGGGGCTTTTTCATTATTAGAAGGAAATTCATGATGAAAACAGTAAACAAGTTTGAAGACATTCAATCACTACCAATGCCTGATGCAGTGAAAGCAAAGCTGCTAGAACACTTGATAGAGCCATTCGGTGATGAAGAAAGCACGAAAGCGTTCTGGGGTGAGGTTGGCACTACTTTGTATTTGATTGAGGAGTCCGATACCGATGAAACCTTGAGTGAAGAATCTGAGGAAAATCAGCATTTTTTAAGGTTCCTTAGTAACTACAGCGAATGGGTGCTTTTGCTAAATGATGATGACTCTCCTTGGCTACTTGCTGTTGCTATTGTCACTACGGCTGGTAGTGGGGTGTATTGCTGCGCTCCAATGAACAGTCCAACGTTCCCTGTCGTCAAGCTTGCTGATCAAGCTGAATCTTAATCTCGATTTTAATCTTAATAGTCACTAATAGTATGGAGGTGTCCCATGGCACGTAAAACCAATCAAAAACAAGAAATCGTTCAACCTGAAGCAGTAGAGAGTAATGAACAAGTCACGGTTACTGGTGACAATCCAGTAGACCATTTCACTAATACCGTGCTCGAAGGCAAAGCGAAAAAGTTATCACCGAAAACTCAGAATCATGTGTTCTATGAGCTTTCGGTACATGATGATCTAAATGCTCTATTCCTTAGGCTTTCGGGTAATGAAGGTGGCGGTCTTCATAGTAAAGAGTGGGTAGCCTTTGAAGATATTGTAGCTGTGTTAAATGAGCAAGACGACAAGCCGTTTAAAAGCACTGTACTTAAATCTGTGTTCAAAGGTGGGTCTGCTAATAATGCTGGATTTATGGCGGCGGCACTGCGTGGGTTATTGCTTATCCTGCCGTCAGAGAAATCGGTGTTTCTCCACGTTCTTGCGCCTGACTACGAGCAACGTCGTGATGAACTCCTGTCATTAGTGGACGGTGAAACCGAAGCTGAATAACCTCGAATTTCTTATCAATCCTTACCGACTAAACCACTTCCGAGCTTTCATACTGCGCACTACCCAAGAGCGCACCCTTAACAAACTAAAAGAGGATTTATTATGAACTTAACTTTTGACGTTGAGCGCTTACTGCTGCCAGTAAGTGTCGATCTTCAAGATACTTTAAACCGAGTGATTAGTGAATCAGGCAAATGGACACCTATGATCCAATCGGTCGTGATTAACTTCCGAGAAAAATCATACTGTCCTGAGAATGGTGGCTACCACCCTATTGAGATTTCTATTAGTAGACTTGGTGGCCAATGGGTTTTCGATTACATCACTGACTTTAGTTACTGTGGATTGATGCCTGAACTAGAGAAAGAAATAGACTTTGATTTTGGTCATGGAGTGGCTTACATCCGATACATGGGTGAAGTTTCCATTACTGAATCCAGTGTCGCTGAGTTCTATTCGATGTGGGAAACCAACTTCCTAAGTTACATCGGAATGGACTGCTTCGATGAGATAAAAGTCACGGTGGATTAGTCCATCACTAACGAATCAAGTTGAAAGCACCATGTATGCACCATAAAATCCGCCTCTCACTTCCTAGTGACACTAAGGCTTCCTATTGCTCCATGTAACTCATGGTGTGATGGGAAGCCTTTTTCATTTGGGTAACGTTCTACAACGGATTACTTAAACGTTGCCGTCGGGGTTCAGAGAGGGTGCAGTTGCTGGACTGTAATGGACGGTGGAAACACCAAGGAAGGGAGACTCAATTTTAACGAGTTTGCTTGGTTTACACTGGTGTTTTGTCATTAAAGACTCCCATTGCTATCTGGAAGCAATGGGAGCGAGTGTTTAGGTTTAGCTATGGCGTGTAACGTATAGAGGTATTGAGAACGACTTCCCCGGAGATTTTCTATAGTCATCCGTTCTAATTACAGCGCCAAGAGCGCACCTTAATTCAATGTTTACAGCTCGGGGTGAAAACTTGGTCATTTTCACTTTTGGCATGAGAAACAAGGTCAAAATGGGTATTTCGCTAAATTACAGAGATAAGCATTGATTGGAATTGGAACTTGTCATTTATAAGCTCAATGACAAGTCCAATACATTAAAAACATTCTCACTAAAACAACCAAGTTATCTGGCTCAAGGTAACCACCACAGCAACATTGGTGATATCGACCATAAACAGATATGGACTGGATTCAGTGATTTGAAGCAGAGTTCTAGCATCAGCTCTCATTGCAATACCCCTATATATTCAACCAGCTGAATGGCTGTTATTTATCTGTTTAGTTACCTTCGCTGAAAAATAGCATCGTTTTGAGTCTTCCCTTAACTGGTATCGGTTCTAAGCTTGGTAAAACACCCCAGCACCCATACCTAACATAGAAAGCTTAAAAAGCGCTGCATAGTGGTTTCTTTATGACATGGAGCGACTACAACAGAGAGCAGAAACAACATTATATCTTGGTGGTTGCATTTCATTTCAACGAACCATCAACAAGCCCAACGACATACTTCAATTAGCTCACTGCCTTCTACTTGGTTGAGTCTAGATACGCTTGGATCTCTTGCTTCAACAAGTAACGTATCCAATCAGGTGAGAGCACCTCCGCATGAGGTAGCCACGTTTTGAGTTTGCGTATTAACTCTGGAATGTTCTTGGTCTGGTGACTAATGAACACATCCCCTGAACTTAACTCTTTCAACACTCTGAACTTATCGGCATTACCTTCATTTAAGAATGCTTCTACCCCCTTAACGCTCATCTGTATAACCACTTCAACGGGATTGAGTAGTTCATCCTCATATCCACAACCAGTCAGCTTCTGCTCAACGCTAGGGTCATGAGAGTATTTATCCTCGTAACGCACTAACTCACGAACCTTAGCGACTCGGAGTGACTCTAGGCGGTTTCTGCGTGTCCCGACAATGAACCACAATCCGCGTTCATTCATCAGTTTGTAGCTGTGGAACTCATCGTAGGTTTTCCCTTCATGGCTAAAGCTAATCACGTTTCGTCGTTGTATCGATTCGATAAGTTTCTCGAACACTGAAGCACATTCACTAATGTCCTCGACTTGTGGGTTCTTGAAGAGAAAAGGTGGTGTGGTTTTGTTGTTCAATACGCCATTGCTTAGATAGTGCTTACCCGAAAACAAAGTATCGAACCCCATGTTTAACAGCAGAAGAGATAGCTCATTATTGGTCTGTCTGCCTAAGAACTTAGGGTCTAACGAGTAACAAGCTCCGTCACGTTGTATAGGTAGGTAATTTAACCGTTCATTGAAGTCCCGATTTAACGTCCTCCTTGCTACCCCAAATTCACGACTTAAATCGTCCAGATACAGTTTCTCACCCGTATTCAAACGGGTCAGGATGATGCCAAGTCGTTTCGCTAGTTTGTCATGCTCTTTCATTCTACGCATTGTAGATAGGTCACTCGTCAGGTGGTGTCGCACTGAGAAAGAACCTGATTATTTCTAGCGAATTTTCATAAGGTTACTGATATTGCTATAGCTTTCATTAGCTACCTCTAGGTATGCCTTACAAGGCATTCATCAATCATTTCAATATTTCTACATCTGAGCGACACACCCTGTCGTTCACCCCTTCTAAACTAATCATCAATCACGTTAACGCTGTCTTTATCAGTGGCGTCATTACGTATTTAAGGAAAAAAACAATGAAAGCATCAATCATCCTGCTAGGTCTAACTTCGTTTTTCACATCTTCGGTATTCGCAGGTGGCACGTTCGGTGGTAATCCGGGCGATATCTCGAAAATGAAAGAACTACTAGAGCCACAATGGAATGGTAAAGCAGGAATTCAGAACACATCGTCTTACGGTGTCATTGTGCAATGGAAAGCCGATGTCTGCGGAACAATGAATGGTCATGTCACTGATGCGACTCAATGCGGCCCAGATACCCCGAAAGGTAAAGCACAATAAGTTTTGTTGCGGAGCTTGGCTCATGGTATCTCAGTTTCGAAATTGGAACTCTCTAGGCCGAGGTGTCAATGAGCTCCGCAACACTCAATCAACCAACAAGAAGGAGCCTTTACATGGCGATTAAATCAATTACAACACTCGTTACAACCTGTCCTGCATGTGGTGAACGTGCTTATGATGATGGTAGCTGTCAGGTGTGCGGTCACTCTCATTAGGTAGGTAGTAATCGTAATTATCCAAGGGCGATATCGAGAGGTATCGCCCTTTTCGATTTCTAGAGGAAAGGAAAAACATTATGGCGAAAACACATTTTCATTCTAACTCTCAGCAGCGTTGGTTTAAGCCTAGCGTTTCAATGGGATTAAAAGGGGCACAGTATAGTTCTATTGCTGCATCTCGTGTTTGCCCTCAATTTATCGTTCTTGCGGGAGCTGTGGGGTTTGTCACTGGTGCTGTCATTGGTGGTGTTCTGGATGAGCTAGACGTTCTCTAATGAAAAAAAAGTAGAGGTGGTTTTTCCTCTACTTTTTTTTGATCGTAACCAATGGAAAGTGATTTCCCTTTGTGCTTTAAGGGGTGCAGCTTAGTGTGTCATTAGTCTGTTGGGGATGATCATAAATCACTAATCACACGATGATTATCATCAAGCTTTATTTATTCTAAAGAAACAAAAACATGAGGAGCTATTCGAGGTTTCTTTGTTCAGATTGCAAGAAGGTTTTAGATTTATTTTGAGTGATAATTTGTCTTTATATTCAATTTTGTTATATGTGGATAGTTGTGAAATTATGGTTCATGTTAAACAAAAAAATGAATCTAGGGATTTTGTGGCTTCTTCAAGGCGTAAAACTTTGTGAAGAAAATGTTGGCTATAAATGCTCTTTTTTTATCACATTTACAGTGAGTTGAGTGTGGTTTTTGTGTTGAAAAATAAGGCTTGATAAGGAGTTGGTAGTACGTATTATGATTTGCATCTACCGAGTGTAGTAACGAGTTTTCTTGATGAAAACTGTCTTTAAATAGCAATAGGGATACTTAACATGAATATTCAAAATGATACTAATCTGATGAATCTACAAGCTGACGTAAAAGCTTTTACCTTGGCGACAACCCCAAAGCGTCTTACGGGTAATGCTAGCTACTTTACCAACATAACAGCAGAGGTAATTGATGCTGCTGAGTATGATTTGGGCGATCGTGAATACTTGAAAAATAGCATTGAACACCGCTTGAATAGTACCTATGACAAACATGGTAAGAAGTGTACACAGTGGGGCTACAAACGTGTGTTAGAAGTTGTTGAGCAAGCTTTTAAGCACGTAAACAAATAAGCTGTTGATGAACAGTTAGGTTTAAAGTTCTAGTTGAGGATACACATCGCTTTAATATTGGTTTAGCAGACCGTGGCCTACGTGCGCACTATTACATACCAGTCTTTTTCTACATCAGTCTCATCCCTGAGCATCAGTCCCTATAGGGCATCCCTTTATTTCCAGTCATTACATATCCGATAACCGATAAAGCAACTTGGTTAGGGAGTTCTATGCCTTTCTTCCTGTTAATGGAAGTGATGTAGGTATCCCTAATTCAATCTAATTAATTGCTTTGACTATTAACTTATCGTTGTCTGTAAAAGAAGCGATAGAAAGCTGATATTTGGATGGATTAGATGAGCAGTACATCTATAGAAATGACCCAGAAGGTGCTCAATGTCTTGCCTCGTCCTGCTAAGGGCGAGCAAGGTGTTGAGTATCGATGGGCTAAGAACTCTCGCTTACGTTTATTGGTAACAGCTTCGAGTAAGCGCTGGATCGTTCGCTTTGGTTGGAAAGGACAACGTTACTACGAGTCATTTGGTACTTACCCTGAAATGAAGTTTGCTGACCTTGAGAAGTTGGCTTACCAGTTTATTGCTGATGTTCAGTCTGGTGCTTACCGCAAGGGATCGCGCCTGACTGTTCAGCAGTTCTTTGATGAAGTACTCGTGCCTTTCAGTCAACGTCACCACCGTGATCATAAGACGTTTGTATCTCGCTCTAAGCGTGTCATGTCTGCGATGGGAAATAAGCGTATCACTGATGTGACTCGTCGTGATGTGGAAAAATGCCTTCATTCTTTAACCGGCTTATCGCCTGCTACGGTAAATCGCTACCAAGCATTCTTATCTAAGCTGTTCTCTATGGCTGTAGAGCACGACATTATTGATAAGAGCCCTGTAAAGGGTATTAAAAAGCTGGTGGAGAATAACCAGAAAGACCGAGTGTTGTCCTCTAAAGAGATGGAAAGCTTTTGTCGTCATGCTTGCGCTGAACCTAACTTCATTCATGCCTATGCGTTGATGCTTAGTCTTCTTACAGGTATGCGTGTTGGTAACGTGATTAGTCTTTCTCGCTCCATGTTAGCTGATGATCTGTCGTCTGCTTTATTGCCTACGACTAAATCAGGTAAGCCTCAACGTATTTACTTATCTGAGCCTGCACAGCGACTTATCCGAAAGTGTCTCAAGGTTTCTTTTAATGATTGGGTGTTTCCATCGTTGAAGAACCAAGGTGAGCATATTGCCTACCCACGAGCTTGTATGGATCGTATTCAGCAAGCCATGAAAGTGGAAGGTTCGCTAGAAGCGCCTTTCACTATCCACGATCTACGTCGTACTCAAGCGACTCAAATGTTGCATGTAACGAACGACATTCGATTAGTTCAGCAAAGCCTTGGTCATTCTAATGTGAATGTCACCGAGCGTTACGCCTATTACCAAAACACCCATCTAGCGCAAGCTACTCAGCAGACTGTTGAGGCAATGCTACCTAATTTCCAATTCAGCTAAGGAGAACACGATGAAAAATGCATTAACAGTAGAAGAGTTTGCAGAGGCATACAGCCTTAACCCTGCCACAGTGAGAACTAATGTGACTCGAAAGCCTGACAGCTTACCCAAGGTATTACGCATTGGTCGTAGTGTCCGCTTTTTAGTCAGTGAAATTGATAAGTGGGAAAAAACGTTATTGGAAACGGCATAAATCACGAAATTTTCCAGTTCTTTCCAGCTATTACTTTTACCAGTCGAGATTGGCTTGATTGGTACGCAAACTTAAATAAAACATAAATCGATGGAGATTTTATTATGACTACTTCAACTCAACCACTATTCATCCGTAACGGTAACTCTGTAGTAAATGCGAGTACTGCAACGAGTTTGACTCATAACGGTGATTTTACTTTGCTACTGGATGAGAAGTGCCAAAAGGTAGCTTTTGACCAAAGTGAAAAAGCGCCTGAATTGTTTGAACGTGTGAAGAAAGCAATTAAACCGCATGACAAGTATGGATTGGCGTTAGATAACGGTGGCTTTATTGATGCACGTGTTATCTCAAATGTGTTCGTATCTCCGAAGACTGGTAATTTAGTTATGGTTGGACTTAATGACCGTCCTCTATGTGTTCTTGATGCTAAAACTTTCTCTGACCTAGATGGATTGACCGAAGTGATCTTGGATGCTCTGGTTAGTGTCGGTGAGGGTGAGAAGTTCCCTGTTATTGAATGGTCTGCTTACAAGGCTCAGTAATCTGATTTCGATTTAACACTATGGCTCTGCGGAGCCATTTTTTGATCTAAGAGGAGGATAAAATGGAAGAATCAATGAATTACTGGGCTGAAGATGCGGACATTAAAATTGAAGAATCATTTGATGGTATCGAGATCGATGAAAGCTTGGTTGAAGCGTGGGGCTGTGCGGGTAACGATGAGCATGTAGATGACACACTTGATAGTATTTCGGTAGAGACTATGCCGCCCGTTGAAAACATTAGTGAGTATGTAAACTCGAAGAAAAAGAGTAAGCGCTATAAGGCACGTACTAAATTCTTCGACCGTCCGATTATCTCATTCGATACGGAGTATGTGCTGTCTAAGTGTGGTAAGTACAACCGAGTTCTAAGCTATCAATTTGTCACTTTACATAATGGCAAAGTGTCTAAGTTGGTGTTGTATCCAGACTCAACCAAAAAGTCTGGTCGTTTATCGATGGATTACTGCTTTGCTCGTGTTATTGAAAAGGCCATTGAAGATGATGTACTTGAGCGTTGGCCTACCGATATCATCGTCACAGCTCACTTCATGAAAGCTGACCTATTTAACTTTAATCAGGCTTTTGAGCAAGTCAAAACTCATATCAAGGGTATCCGTAAAACCGTGGCTAGTCTGGGGGATGCGTATGAATTGGATTTGAGTAAGGTCATGACTCGTCGTATAGATAAAGAGCCAGTTCAGATTAAAGATAAGAACCGTAATTATCACACCTTACATATGTCATTTTTCGACACCATGTTACTTGCTCCAGCTAGCGCTCAGTCTTTATTGTTAATTGGAAATATCGTAGGCGTTCCTAAATTGGAAATACCAGAACCATACAGCATTGAACGTATGGATGAATATCTTGCCGGTAATAAGGCTGGATTTGAAGAGTATGGTTTAACCGATAGCCTCATATCAGCTCTTCATTTCAAGATGACGGCTGACCTATGTAAAGAGCTAGGTTTGAAGTCAGTGCCGTATACGATTGGTGGTATGGCGGTCAAAACATTCATTAACTCGCTTGATGACCCTAAAAGTTATCGCAAGCTATTTGGTTTTGAAGAGAAGAAGCGAGAAATATGGTCGAAAGAAACTGGCAAGGTTCTTACAGTCACTATTGAAGAGCCTACTCAAGCTCGTAAGACCATGGAGTGGTTCGCATCGGAATGTTATAGCGGTGGCCGTAATGAAGCGTTCTGGTCAGGTGTTACACCAGTTGATACTTGGCTAGATTTAGACGTTCCTTCGTGCTACGGAGCGATTACGAATGGTCTGCGCGAAATTTCTTACGAAGACATGTACATGAGTAACAAGGTGGAAGATTTCTTTGGTGACAGGATGGCACTTGCTTGGGTTGAATTTAAGTTTCCATCTTCTACTCGCCATCCGTCACTTGTTGTTCGTGATAAGGACTCACTAATTTTCCCACTCCGTGGTGAGACTCACTGTACAGGACATGAATTAGAGGTCGCCTATAACCAAGGCGCTAAAATTAAGATCAAGCAGGGTTTCATATTTCCATGGAAAAACGATGTGCGGATCTTCGAAAAGTACATGAAGTGGGGGCGTGAAAAGCGAAAGAGCTATGAGAAAGGCTCATTTCAGGAAAAGCTTGTTAAGGAAATGTTAAATTCCACGTATGGGAAATTTAGCCAAAACGTAAAACCTAAGCAAACATTTTCAGTGGAGGATGGATACAGTAAGCCTCAACCTCCATCCAAATTGACCAATCCATTTTATGCTTCGTATACATGTGGTCTGGCGCGTGCATTATTAAGTGAAATGTTAGCTAGTGTGCCAGATGATAAAACGGTTCTGTCAATTACGACTGATGGATTTCTGGGTAATACAAGTGTTGAAGAGCTTGATTTAACGGGACCAGTTTGCCAGCGCTTTCGTGAGTTGTTTCATCGTATGGAACCTAATGGTGGTGAGATATTAGAAGTTAAGCACAAGGCTAAGCAACTTATCTGTGCGAAGACTCGCGCTCAATATACGGTAACTCCAATGGACGGTTGGGAGCCTGTACTTGCGAAAGGTGGAGTTCAGGTTCCTAAAGGTGTTTCTGATCAAAATCAATACATGGTGGATCTATACAAAGAACGAACGCCTGAACATATGACTGATTCGTCACACCTTACTTCGCTCCGTTCAATGTGTACAGAACGTAAAGATATGATGATGGAACGAAAGCAATCACGCTTGAATCTTGAGTTTGATATGAAGCGTGAACCTATCAACCCACGAGTTATTGAAGTTGATGGTGTTCCATTAGTTAGCTTTGAAACTAAGCCGTTTAAGAATGCTTTTGAGATGCGTTATACACGTATCCGCTTTGATGCTTGGCGTAAGAGTGGTCGTTGTTTGAAGACCATGGATGATTGGTACGATTGGCAGGAGCGTTTGAGTATGTATAAAGCTAACGACAAAGGCGAAGTTCGTTTAAAGAAAGATGAAAAGTCTGATGAATTAATGGCTCGTTTGTTTGTTCGCTTTTACGGTCATGAAGTATCAGGTATCACTAAGAAAGATATTACCGCTAAAGCTCTATCTGAGTGGTTGGTAGAGTTAGGTTATGACATTAAGCCTAGTTTGGTACGTGGCGCTGGTCGTACAAAGCTTGTAGAAGGTACTGTTCCCCTCACTCCATCAACTTTGAAATTGGCAAAGCAGCTGATGGGTAAATTTCCTCAATTTGACCCTGTACCGTTGTTCAATGCCTCCCATGAAGAAGTTATGCGTCAATTAGAAAGTATTTCGTAAATGATGAAACGCTATGAGCCCTTGTATAGCAAGGGCTCATGGCCTGTGTGTATCTAGTTCGTTGGGGATACACATCAATAACCAATCACACAACCTCATTTTTTTCCAAATCTTTCCAGCTAGTTCCTATGCCACAACGTCGTGGTGATATTGTCAAACTAAACAAGGAGCTAATCATGGCTAAGAAAAATTACTATGCAGTTTACTGGGGTCGTCGCACTGGTGTATTCGATTCATGGGATCAGGTGAAAGAGTTAGTGCTGAAATACGATGATGCCAAGTTCAAGGGATTTCCGACTAAGCAAGAAGCTGTAGCGGCTTATCGTGCAAATTACGCCAAGGTTCAAGCTGAGACTAAGGCAAAACGTAACGAGAAATTTGCTGCCATGCGTGCGAAGCGTAAGAACAAGTAATTGAGTTCACGATTCTAACTAGCAATTAAGTAGCCCTACAGGGGCTGAGAGGCTTGTCCTCTCGGCTCCTGTGGGGATTTTTGTTATCTGAATTACGGGAATAATACCGATGAAAAATACTAAAACATTAACCGTAGAAGGTCTTACATTCACCTCTCGCACTGCTGCAGCGCGTCACTATGGCTTAAATCCAAAATTGGTTAATGAACGCGTAACAAAGTTTGGCTGAACACTAGAGCAAGCCCTTGAACTTGAGGCTCGCCCTACGACACCGTACCGCAAGAAAGTCGTTATAGACGGCACTGAGTACTCAAGTATGCGTCAGGCTGCTAAAGAGCTTGGTATGGCGCAAAGTACGCTGATGAATCGCATAAAGGTTGGCATATCTGTAGAGGAAGCGTTGTCGATTGCGCATACCGAGTGTGAGAAGTTGAAAGGACAATCTAAACCGATGCTCTACCAAGGTAAGCTCTATTCATCTGCACGTCATCTGTTGCTTGCTAACCCTACACTGGTTACTGGTGGTGATTTAGGTAAGGCGGTTACTTCGCTGAATGACAAGGCTCGTCGTGCTAAGAATAAAGGTGAGATTGAGAATCTGTCGATTGATGATATTTCGACTAAGTATGTTTTGCCGAAGATAAGGTTTGTGGATGAGTTTGATGAGTGGATCACGGTGTTGGGTGAAACTGTACTTAATTGCTTATTTTATGAAATGATGGGGTAATTAACATGGGAGCAGCTATGTTATATGGCTGCTCCAAATTTTTATTGTCTGTGATTCATACATAGCGAACTTCGTTGAAGGTCTAATAGTGTAGAAGCTAGCGCTATGCTTTACAGTGTTATCGAAAACTGTAAAAGCCAATGGCCTTAATACTTAAAATATAAGCAATGTTGCTCCATGGGTTTATTTAAAACCAAAGTATTCACAGCCCATTCAGTGAACACTAATGCATCTTCTTCAGTCATATCAAAGCATGAAGCAACAGAAATGGCTTGAGAGCATGCAATAACAAACTTATCACCATCACTTAGATTTCGTTCGATTGCTTCAAAACGGTCAACATATGCGTTGTAACGTTGTTCAACTTCAGCCTCTGCATTATCAAAGTGAGGAGGTTCTTGTTCTTTCTTACAAACCAAGATTGCATCAAGGTTGATTGGGTCTTTTGATAAGGCTTTCGGTGCTGCAACTGCCATTTCAGCTTTTACTGGGTGAGCAGCAATGATATCAAAACCAGCACGTGTAACCGCATTGTAGATTGCCATCCAACCTTTGATGTCTGAATGGTGATAACTGAAGCTCATTAGGCCATCATCGACTAGAACACGATGACACTCTTCGAAGATATTCTGAATCTTACGAGCAAAGTTCACGTTGTCTTTGTCTTGAACTTCGTTCTCATGCGAAGAGTCTTCGCGAGCTAGATAATCGTACTCGTCACCTAGTGCATTGCTAAGCCAAGCGTAGAAGAAATCACTCAATTCACTGTAATGGACAAAGTCAAAGTACGGAGGATCGGTCACGACTGCATCGACTGAACTATCAGGGATCGGAAGTTGTCCGCTGTCACCATTCAGCACCAAGGCTGCTCGATTGTGGTTTGCGAACTCTTCATACTCAGTGCAAAGGACATGGTCAATTGGGTCGCTGCAAAGAGGTTTCGTACTCTTCTTGACCATCTTACCTTTTTTGCTGTCGTAGACTTCTTCGATTGCTAAGTCGAACGGATTGTTCAGGTACGCTTTAGCCTTTAGTAATCGGCTACGGAATAGTCCAGAGAATGAGCCACTGCTCTTACCATCAACCCCCCAAACGGTATTTTCCAGAGGAGTACGTTCTGGTTTCAAGATGTGATTTGAGAACATATGGCGCACTGCGCCTGTACCTTCACCTTTGAATGAACAGAACAAGTTGTTGAACTCTAACGTACCGCTGAATAAACATACGAAATGGTCACGAATGACAGTATCTTCGATGCGAAGAATGCGTTGCAGCAAAATGCCTAAAGTCAAAAGCTGACGGTCATTGAAGAAATCACGCCAATGATTGTAGTTATACCCTCTTGCCTGGTTGGTATTGTGACCTGGACGAACTTCCATCGTTGGAAGTGGTAGTTCATCTTGGATTTCAGCAAGTCTTTGTGATGCTCGTTCAAGTAGATTGAAGTCGTAATCGGTTGGTTTGATGTAGACTTTCTCTCCTGCCACGTTCAAAGCCATGATTGCGTATAAGCGATGGCAAGGTACACCGTCTTGCGCATTAATCAGGTCTTTGATTTTGTGCTTGTCGCCATTGCTATCGGTTACGAAAGCACGATCGACAGGACCATTCTGAGGGTTAAAGTTTTCGTTACATTCAGGACAGTCTTCAGATTTCGAGTTGTACTTCGCTTGGAATATTCCACCGCAATGAGGGCAAAGTAGTTGCGCTTCTGGTTTTTTGCTAGCGTAGGCATTCTTGCTAAACACGTAACTGCTTAGCAGTGGAATCCGTTCCCCAGAGGGAGTCTGAACCTCTTTGACCCAGAAGTAGTACAGTGCTTGAGTTGGTTGGTTTGTTCCAGGAACTATCGTTTTATAATAGCCAAGAATTTCGTCTTTAACGTTTTCTTCGATTGAGTCAAACTCGTCGGTTAGTGTTTGAGCATCGACGTTCGTTAGAGCTTGGCGAACTAGGAAAGTACTCACTGGGTTGACGTCACAACCAATGACTTTTGCGCCTAGCTTGGCTGCTTCGCCTAGAGTAGTGCCTGAACCCATGAATGGATCCAGAATGACACTACCTTGGTAATTTTGGTTGGAATGGAAATCTGGCCATTCATTCTCAGCTAATGAGCCTGAAACGATAGAGCGAAATACGCTTCCTAGTCGTTTAGCCCACCATTTGTGGATATGATAGATCGGCCTGTTGATTTCCTTTCGGTAGCTTTCGTTTTCTGCGATTGGGTCTATTGTTTCAAACGGAAAATCGTTCTCTATAACTTTCATTAAATCTCGTCTAAGACGACCATCGAGGCGACGTTTCTGTGCTTTGGCTTACGAGCCTTCACTTTGTCAAATAAGTCATCTATCTCTCGTGGTCCATCGGTATTTGGTTTATTGTTATCCAGTACTGCAAACTTGA
Organism: Vibrio sp. FF145; assembly: GCF_041439075.1. NCBI lineage: Bacteria > Pseudomonadati > Pseudomonadota > Gammaproteobacteria > Vibrionales > Vibrionaceae > Vibrio > Vibrio sp. FF145. The sequence continues at coordinate 13,464 of NZ_JBGONH010000022.1, read as the reverse complement.
ACTGATTTTCGTGGATGTCTGTGCGGATTATAAACTCAGTTACGAGTTCATCACAGGATAATTCTTCCAATGCTTCAACAGGAACAACTAGTACCTTACGCTCAAAGAAACAGTCGAGTTTGCTGTTCAATGGGTTAGCGTATGTGTACATAGCTCGGTGACGAACTGAACCTTCACCGTAAGAGCCATGCTTATACTCGCTGACGTTAGCAAGCTTTGCTTCTTTATGAAGTTCAAAGTTGTTGTTGATGAAGTCACCGTCAATGATCGCTAGCGTTTTAATGCTAGTGCTGTCGTTAGATAGCAATGCAAAGAAGTAATAAACAGGAATTGCTACTACTTCACTTCCAACTTTAATCTCCATCTTCCCACACGGAAGACAGCTGTTATAGTCAATGGTTAATCCACGAGAATCAGCGCCATTTGCTTTCTGAATTAGCTTCTTAACTTCAAGTCCAACAATAACGTCCGTATATTTGCGATGACGAATGACTACGTCGGGGGTAGTCAATTTACCAGCGCTTACAACTTCCCATTCAGGAAATGAACTAGCAATCGTATCCAAAACCAAGTTATCAAATGGGTCATCCTGAGTTGTGCCGACCAATGAAGGTGCTCTCAAATCAATCGGGATTTCACCATTGACTACCATTCCGTAGAAGTGGTCGTAAACTGCTTTGACGATGCGGTGTGTACTTGGAGTCATAATCTTGTTCCTTATCTCAGTTTCGATTCATACAAATCGTAACCGAGGATTCGGACAAAATAAAGGCCGTTATATTAAAATAAAGGCCGTTACTTAGATTAAATTAACCTAAAGGCCGTTATTTACCACATGCTTTTGTTATAACGGCCTTTATTTTTTGCGTACTAAGTTCAAAGACCTATGACGGGTTCAGTGTTAAAATGAGCTCAACTTTCGAATAACTACAACCAGGGACTTGCCTGGAAGAGGCGTGAATGGACATAGAACTACTAGAAGGCGAGAAACTGAAGTTGAATGACGGTAAGGTTCCTGTTGTAACCATGTCAGATGATGCTATCAATAAAAAATACCGTGAAGGTGAAATTCGAATTGTTACTGAACAGGCTCGTTACCCTTTGAACACTATTGCATCGATGGTTAAGAATACTGAAGAGTATAAAATGAACCCTGAATACCAACGTCGTCATCGTTGGTCAAATGCAAAACGTTCAGCGTTAATCGAGTCGCTAATTATGAACGTTCCACTGCCTCCGATATTTCTGTATGAATACGACTACTCATGCTATGAAGTTATGGACGGTCTTCAGCGTTTAACCGCAATATCATCGTTCTACGAGAATGAATTCCCGCTAGAAGGCTTGACCAAATGGCCTGAACTAAATGACAAGCGCTATCATGAACTACCTAAGTTGGTGAAGCAGGGTATCGACCGTCGCTATATCTCTTCGATTATTCTGCTGAACGAAACAGCAAAAACGCCAGAGCAAGCTGAGCAACTAAAGCAAATGGTGTTTGATCGCATCAACAGTGGTGGTGAGAAGTTAGAATCTCAAGAAAAACGCAATGCTAACTTTGATGGGAAGTTAAACCGTTTGTGTATCCGCCTATCTGAAAATGAGTCGTTATGCAGTACATGGGGGATTCCACCTCATGTTGATGGAAGTGATGGAATTCACTCAGAACGTGCGTCCAATAAGTTGTTCAAAACAATGTACGATGTAGAGTTAGTACTTCGTTTCTTCGCATATCGTCAGAAACATGATCTTCATACTGGCTCTTTAGAGAGTTACTTGGATCGTTTTCTTGAAAAGGGTAACTACTTCTCGCAGGAAGTTCTGGATAGTTTGGCTGATATCTTCAATCAAACGATTGACCTTGCTTACGATATTTTCGGCGAGCAAGCATTCCAGTTATACCGTGAGCGCAAAGGCAATTGGTCTTGGTATGACCGCTCTACCATAGCTGTTTACGACCCTATGATGCTTGTGTTGAGCCAGAATTTGGACAATAAAGCAGTTTTAGTATCAAGTAAGACTGAGATCGTCGCAGCGATTGAGGGCTTTTATCAAGCTAATTATGAAGCATTTGGCGGTCGTAACGTAAATGAGTCTGCGCTAAAGGAACGCGAAAATCTATTAGCTAAATTCTTTGAAGGGTTCGTATGATATGTTTATCAGTACGGATGAATTCTCAGATAACATCGACAAGCTGATTCTGCATTTAATTAGCGAAGACCTGAAGGATGATTTCTTTCGTAACCTAGTGAAGGCGTGTGATTCATCGAATCCGTTGTACGATATGGTTCGAGAGCATTTGAAAGACGTGGTACGCCCTTCCGGTACTGCATCCAAAGAGTTCACTTATACCAACTCGATAATTTCGCTGTACGGATACCTTGAGAGCTACCTTGAGAAACTGGCTGAAGAGTTTATCAGCAGCATCAATGACGCCATAATTCCAGTTTCTGCCTTGCCCAAAGAAATCAAAGACCGGCATCTTGACCTGTCTATGCAGTTTCTCAAGAAGATTGCATGGGACAAAAAACAAGACGCCGTTGAAAAACGAGAGTGTGAGAAGCAGGTAGTCGCCAACTTGCATTCATTTTTCCAAGAGGATGATGATTATACGCTGAATAGTAAGGCATTTTCGGTTCATACCGCTAACTTTAGGTATGAGCTGATTCAATCGCACTTTGCACAGCTGGGTGAGAAGTGCATTGCTGATCGTACTCTCGGTTTGAATGCTGTCTCAGATAAACTGGCTGTTCGCCAAGCCCAGGATGTACCTGAAGATAAAGAGGTTCTCAAATCTTGGTTGGAGTCTGAGCTAGGTGAACTTGCTCAGCTGCGGAATGAAATTGCTCATGGCGCGTTTGAAGGGCCAATTGAAAGCTTGGATTTGATCGTAGAGCGAGCAGAGTTTCTCAAGCACTTTGGTGTTGCTTTAGGGGATATCCTGTATCGTTCATTCCAAGAGATCACCTTTCATGGAAAAGAACGTCAGGTACTTGGTAATGCCAACAAAGCATACGCACAAGCATCCTGCTTTGGCTTTAAAGGTAAAGTCTTAGATGCTGATGACGACACCTTCACGATCAGGGTTGGTGATGAGATTTATGCTCACAATCCTAAATCTGGTGACAAGCTTTTGAAAGGCTCTGTGCAAGGTATCGTGTTGAATAAAGAACCCGTTGATGAAATGGACTTTCCAAATGCACTGGACTGCGGAATCAAGGTAGACTTTGTTGTTGCTAGTACGATGACTAACCGTGAAATCTCTGTGTCAAAAGTACGTAATTTAGATCCAAAATAATCCTAAGTTATGGTCTTTAATCTCTAACAAGATCCTAGTAAATCCAACTAGCTAAAAGACCATGTAAGGAATTCAAAATCCGTTGCCTTCGGGCGTGGCGGTTCAAGTCCGCCTACCGGTACCATATTTAAATAACAAAGCCTCGACTCAAGTCGGGGCTTTGTTATTTCTGAATCCCCAAAAAGAAAAAAGCGCGAGGGGTATGCCTCGCGCAAACTACTACATGGTGATAGTAGGAACAGTCTATAGAGCTGTGAACAAGGTTTTCTGTGTATTTGGAGTCCACTCGGCTTGTGATACGTGTGGTACGTTTACTAGGTAACGTAAACCTTGATATGTCACTACTTCACTTTCCTCATAAGCAACGTTTAGCGTCCAATTGGTTGCTGGGTCGGCATTAGTCCAAAGGCTAGAGGTTGAAGATGGCGCCCAGTCTTGTTGTGCAACGTGTGTCGTTACGGCTTTGTAAACGGTGCCTGAGTGAGTGACGTAATCGCCAGCTGCGTATGCGCTGCCAACTTGCCAAACCGGAGTGTAGTTATCCATGGTGTCGAAGACATATCCTGCTTCTTGAGCTATTTGAATGAACTTAGCTAACTTAGGTAAATTTTTGGTTGCTCCCATACCACGTTTACCATCTTCAAATAAGAATTCATGCGTTAACACGATCACTTTGTCTGCGTGTAACGGCGTACCACAAGGAAATTCTTGTGCTTTGGAGTTGATAGGATTAATGGTAGTTGGTGCACAACTATTAAGCGCTGCATTAACATAGGTAAGGAATGGTTTTGCTTCTGTTAAGCTGTTTGCTGGCATCGCTATGCCCCAGTTCTCAGGTGCCCAGTCTAAGTCCCAACCATGGGTTTGGTATCCATTATTCGCTAAGATGTTTTGCACTTCAATCGAGGCCTTAACACTGTTTGAAGGGTTTTCAGTGTCACAGAAGTAACCAGGCTCCCAAGGTTTAAAATCATCAGATGTTGCACATAAACCATCTGCCTTAAAGTTCTTTGTTACACGCCAGCCATTGGTGTAAGGCAGTCGAGCAAATTCCTCTCCACGATAGTTTGGATAGCTGTTGATACTTGGTAAGTATCGTTCTAACACGGCTAAGTTTTCGGTAAAAGTACCCGCATCATGAGCAGGATCTTGGTAAGAGTTGATTTGATGATCGCCGGTTGAATTACACTCTGCGCCACTGTTAGGGCCAAACTCTTCAACACAGTTATGAATCATGTGTGCGTAACTGTGGTTAGCCACGATATGCCCCGTATCAAGAGCAAGTTTTAAGGCCTCTAAAGCACGATCTTCATTTTCATCACCAATGCCATCTAAATGCCAAGCATTAAAATAAAAAGTACCTTTAATACCTTGTTCATTCAGCACATTAATTACATCGATAGATGCATTAATAGGGCCGTCATCGAAGGTTAAATATATGGTACCTTTTGGTGCTTCTTGGGCATGAGAAAATTGAGATAGGGCAGTGCCTAAAAGTGTAATCATAGCCAGTTTATTTAATTTCATTTTATATTCCTTAGTAGAAATTAATTATGACGTTGTCAGAAATAATATATTGATAGTTATAAATATAGGTTGTTGCTTTTAATTTCTTTCTGGCTTTTATCCTAGACCTAAATAATTAGTAAAAAATAGGCCGTATTTTCTAAAGTGGGATTCAGTTCACGAACAATGCAACCGGTTGCGCTTTTTTGCGTTGGTTATTTTTGCTACAATTTTTGCAGGTTGAAATTTACACAATGGGAGTAAGGCTATGAAAAAGATCCTTTTATGCTGTAGCGCAGGAATGTCGACCAGTATGCTGGTTAAGAAAATGGAGCAAGCAGCTGAAAAACAAGGAATTGTATGTGAGATTAATGCTTTGTCTGTGAACGCGTTCGATGAGGCTATCAAAGAGTACGATGTTTGCTTACTTGGTCCTCAGGTTCGTTTCCAGCTAGAAGAACTACGTAAAACCGCACAAGAGCATGGTAAAAATATAGAAGCGATTTCCCCCCAGGCTTATGGAATGATGAAAGGGGAAGAAGTACTACAGCAAGCTTTAGATCTGATTAACTAATTCAATAATTTTAAATATAAATAAGAGTACCACTGAATATTAATGTTTGGTGCGGGATTCTTTTGTCTGAAAATAAGGATGGACTCTATGAAGCTTTATGATGCGATTATAGGAATCGTCGAAAAGCATATAGCCCCAATAGCGGCTAAAGTGGGTAATCAGCCCCATGTTAGAGCAATGAGAGACGGGTTTATTGTGGCAATGCCGTTTATTATTGTCGGTAGCTTTATTTTGATTTTTGCTTTCCCCCCATTTGAAGAGGGTACCTCGTTTACTTTAGGTCAAATATGGTTGGACTTTGCGACGACGCATTTCGATACTATTATGATGCCGTTTAATATGTCGATGGGGATAATGACCATATTTGTCTCGCTTGGGGTCGCCTATAGCTTGGCTAAAGCGTACAAAATGGATGGAATCACCAGCGCAGTATTATCGCTCATGAGCTTTTTATTAGTTGCTGCACCTGCAAAAGATGGTGCCTTGGCGATGAAGCACATGGGTGGTACTGGTATCTTTACTGCTGTCATGTGTGCTTTCTTCTCGGTAGAACTCTACCGCTTTATGAAGAAGCATAACATTACGATTCGTATGCCAGAGCAGGTCCCACCTGCAATCGCTCGTTCTTTTGAAGTTCTTTTACCTGTCTTAGCGATTTTCATTACGTTATATCCATTAAGTATTTTTGTTCAGACTCAATACGACATGCTGATCCCAGATGCGGTGATGGCAATGTTTAAACCACTGATCAGTGCTTCAAATACCTTACCAGCGATCATCGGCGCGCTGCTTGTTTGCCAATTATTATGGTTTGCAGGCATTCACGGTGCAGCGATCGTTGTTGGACTATTGTCTCCAATCTTCCTTACAAATATTAGCGTCAACATCGATGCGTTTGTTGCCGGTCAACCAATTCCAAATGTATTTACTCAGCCCTTCTGGGATTTCTACATCTTCATTGGTGGTTCGGGTGCAACTCTAGCGCTAGTCTTGTTGATGTCTTTCAGCCGTTCAGCGCACCTCAAAAGTATAGGTCGCATGAGTGCGGTGCCGGGTTTCTTCCAAATCAATGAACCGGTGATCTTTGGTAGCCCAATTGTGATGAACCCAATTTTGTTTATTCCATTCGTTTTCGCGCCAATCTTAAACGCAACCATCGCTTATTTTGCTATACATCTTGGTTTTGTTGGTATGGGGGTGGCGACAACACCTTGGACAACCCCTGCAATCATAGGGGCCTCATGGGGTAGTGGTTGGACGTTCTCACCAGTGTTGTTGGTTATTGCTCTTCTTATTCTCGACCTTTTCATTTATTTACCTTTCTTCAAAATGTTCGAGAAACAGGTGCTGGAGCAAGAGCTACCAACTAATAAAGAAACGAAAAATGCAGAAAAACCAACAGGCGAAGGCGTGACAGCCTAATGATTATTTGGGCTGTCATTTGGCAGCCCTCCTTTCTGGAGAGAAGATATGGAACAAGAATTAGTGGTAATGGAAATTATCTGTAATGCGGGCGAGGCCAGAAGCTTAAGCTATGAAGCATTGCGTCTATCTAGAGAAAAAGATTTTGCAACGGCTGAAGAAAAGCTATCCCAAGCAAGAGAATGTATTAACAAGGCGCATTTGGTTCAAACTCAACTAATTGAAGAAGATCAGGGAGAAGGCAAAGTGCCAATGACCTTAGTGATGGTGCATGCTCAAGATCACTTAATGACCACAATATTGGCTCAAGAAATGGCCGTTGAAATCGTCGCATTGAACAAGCAACTTGCAGAGAAGTAGGGAAGCAATTATGTCGAGAGATGCAATCAAACTTGCCATCATTGGTGGTGGTAGTAGCTATACACCAGAACTCGTTGAGGGCGTTATCAAGCGCTTGGAATTTCTACCAGTGAAACAAATGCACTTTGTTGATATCGAAGTGGGGGCAGAGAAGCTCGAAATCATCAAAGGGTTAGCTCAGCGTATGGTTGACAAGGCTGGCGCCGATATTGAAATCAAAGCGGGATTTGATCGTCGAGAAGCCATCAAAGGTGCTGACTTTGTAATGACTCAATTTAGAGTAGGAGGCTTAGCTGCACGAGCTAATGACGAACGTATCCCCATCAAGTATGACGTTATCGGTCAAGAAACCACTGGGCCAGGTGGCTTTGCCAAAGCACTACGAACCATCCCTGTGATTCTCGATATTTGTAAAGACATTGAAGAGTTAGCGCCAAATGCATGGATGCTGAATTTCACAAACCCAGCAGGCTTAGTTTCTGAAGCAGTGAGTAAACACTCCAAAGTGAAGAGTCTTGGCTTGTGCAATGTACCAGTCTCGATGGAGATGATGATCGCTGAAATGATGGATTGTGAGCCAAAAGAATTGCAGCTTGAGTTCGCAGGTTTGAATCACTTGGTATGGGTACACAAAGCATGGCTTAGAGGGGAAGATATTACTCAAACTGTATTGGAAAAAGTCGGAGATGGTGCCAACTTCAGTATGAAAAATATTTGGGAAGAGCCATGGGACCCTGCTTTCCTTAAAGCTTTAGGTGCTATTCCTTGTCCTTACCATCGCTATTTTTATCAGACCGACGCTATGTTAGCAGAAGAGAAAAAGAGTGCTAGGGAGCAAGGTACCCGTGCTGAACAAGTCATGGAAACAGAATCAGCCCTTTTTAAGTTGTATCAAGACCCTAATTTGGACCATAAACCGAAGGAACTAGAGGAACGAGGCGGAGCTTATTATTCCGACGCGTCATTGAACCTAGTTGATTCGATTTATAACAACCGCAACAGTATTCACGTCGTTAACGTGTTAAATAATGGGGCCATTAACAGTTTGCCAGATAGTGCTGTGATTGAGTGTAGTGCAGTGATTGGTAGTTGGGGGGCAAAACCACTCGCGGTAGGGGAGCTATCTAACAACATCAAAGGTTTGCTCTATCAAGTGAAGGCTTACGAACAATTGGCGATTGAAGCCGCCGTTGAAGGCAGTTATGACAAAGCACTTATGGCGTTGACCAATAATCCGCTAGTGCCTGATATTGGTCGGGCGAAATCCATTTTGGATGACATATTAAGAGTCAATGCGTCATACCTTCCTCAATTCAAATTAACAACGTTATAGATAAGGTTGTATCGTCATGAAAGTGATTTTTAACGCAGATGACTTTGGCTTAACGTCAGGAGTAAATATTGGAATCATCAAAGCACACCAGCAAGGCGTTGTTAACTCGACCACTATGATGGTAGGCATGGATGCAGAGAAGCATGCTGTTGAGTTGGCGAAACAAAATCCAGATTTAAAAATTGGCGTGCATCTGCGTTTTACAGCGGGGGATCCAATAACGGGGCACCCTAATCTTACCAACAATAAGGAGGAGTTTGTTAGTTACGCTGACCTGTGGAAGAAACAAGATTTCGATGCCAAGGTAGTGTATGAAGAAGCTGAAAGTCAGGTAGAGCATTTCCTTGCTTTAGGTTTATCCCTGAGTCATCTCGACAGCCACCATCATGCACACACTCACCCTCAATTACTGCCCGTAATTAGGGAGCTTGCTGCAAAGTATCGAGTGCCTTTACGTGGGAGTGGACTATGCCATGAAAGTAATTCTACTCGATATTTCTTTACTGATGAGTTTTACGACCAGGGCGTGAATTTAGATGGACTAATGAGGAACTTGCTCAGACTAAAGGCTCAATACGATATTGTCGAAGTGATGTGCCATCCTGCAGAAATCGATAAACCTCTAATACATAAAAGTGGTTACGCATTACAGCGAGAGTTGGAGCTACAAGTACTGACCTCTTCGATACTTAAACAGGAACTTCTTCAGTGTGGTATCGCAGTCACGGATTACTCTGCACTTAGTTCTTCTCATCAAGCCGTCAGTGTATGATTTAGGCTGCCAGCGTCGACCCCCTATAATCACCTTACGATTTGCTGGTGGCCGCTTTATTTTTGGTCTCCCTTTTCAATAAAACAAGTAGTTGGATTAAGTAGTCATATGGCAAGGATTAAAGATGTCGCCGAACTCGCCGGAGTAAACCGCTCTACCGTTTCTCGTATTATTAATGGGGAGGGTAAGTTTCGAGACGAGACAAGAAAAAAAGTCGAAGCGGCCATGGCACAGCTCAATTATCGCCCAAGTGCTATTGCTCGCTCTCTCGCTACTTCATCAAGCAACATGGTTGGCTTGTTAGTGACCTACTATACAGGTGGGTTCTTTGGGGAGATGATGGAGCAAGTTCAAACTGAATTAGACACCCATGAAAAGTTCCTGATTACCGCGCAAGGCCATCATTCTGCAGATGGTGAGCGAGAGGCGATTCAACGTTTTCATGATCTTCGCTGTGATGGGTATGTGCTCCATAGTCGCTACCTTTCTGATGATGACTTACGTGAACTTGCCAAGTTGCCGACACCATTTGTATTGCTAGATCGCCATGTAGAAGGTATTGAAGAACGATGTGTTACGTTTAATCATTATGGTGCGAGTCGTATTGCTGTAGAGCACCTTATAACAAATGGTCACAGAAACATTGCTTGTATTATGGGACCTTCACAACGGCATAATAGTTTGCTGAGGAAGCTTGGTTATGTCGATGCAATGACAAGCGCAGGGATTGAAATTGATGAGAGCTGGTGTGAAGAAGGGGATTACGGACGTCAAAGTGGTTACGATGTAATGGCTGCTATATATAGACGACATCAAGAAATGACCGCCCTTTTTTCTTGTAGTGAGGAGATGACGGTTGGCGCTATGCAATTTCTACATGAACATAAAATCCCGGTCCCAGAGAAAATCTCGATGGTGAGCTTTGATAGTGTTGATTTATGTGAAAGCCTTTATCCAACGGTATCAGCAGTACATTTCCCTATCAGTGATATGGCTAGAGCCGCAGTACAAACACTTATGGGACTAGTAAAGGATCAGCAATTAGAGAACAAGCTGCTCTTTGAAACTCATTTGAAAATACGCAAAGCAGAGAGGCCCATATAGCTTCTATTTAAAGCCATACTGCACACCATCTACATGGCGTGTTTATTGATGAATTCGTTTACAAAATCTATTATTAAAAGATTATAAAGAAAAGTCAGTAGTGGAAAAGTGGCAGACATTAAACTTACAGTAGATCGCACCCAGCCCGGCCTACATATACGACTCCCCCTAAAATGGAATGACCCCCCATTTTTATTCACAGCTTCAAAATAAAAGATGACGCTCAAGTGAAAATAATTCGGCATCTTGGGATTAAGCATGTCTATATAAATCTAAGTCAAAGCGATACTGCACCTTTACCTTCTAATCACGAGATAGAGAAAGGGGCCGATTCAGATCTACAGATAAGCCTTGAAACTGAAAGGATGTGGAAAGATAAGCATGAACGTATCGAAACCCTAAGCTCTTACCGTCGTAGAGTCAGTCATTGTGAGAAAGAATTGTCGCAAGCATCCTCAATAATGATTGATTTACCATAAATTTCGTTGTGCGAACTAAATGGGGGAGGTTGTACTCATCCTGTCCAGGTTTTGGTTGTGCGAGTGTCATGTGAATACTCGAAAGTTAAGCCGATACATCTAGATCTAGTTGCTGACAACCTGAGAACAAAATAGGTACCTGTAGATCTAAGTAAGTATCGGTAACCTTCACGCTTTCAAAATTCGTTGCCTTCGGGCATGGCGGTTCAAGCCTGCCTAGCGGTACCATATTTAGATGACAAAGCCTCGACTCAAGTCGGGGCTTTGTTGTATCTGGAGAGCAGAAAACGTTGCCTTCGTAGTAGCGGCAGGAACGCCTGTCCAATCAGTCAGTTCTTATTGTGCCATTCCAAAATATTATCGTTTCCGTTCGTAATGCGATTCCTTAGTAAATTAATTATCTTAAATCAGAATGTTATCTGTCATTCTCACGTCTATTGTCTATGTTTAAAGGACTAATAGAGGAGAAACATATGCTGACAGTAACCCCTTACTTGTTTTTTGATGGTCGTTGTAGTGAAGCGTTAGATTTTTATCATAAATGCTTTGGTGGTGTTGTTTTATCGAAGCAACTCTTTAGTGATGCTCCTCAGGTAATAGAGGGGGCACAACCTAGTTGGGTTATGCACGCTGAGTTCGAAGCATTTGGTATGAAGCTCATGATGTCTGATGGCGTTAAAGCTAAAGAACTTGAAGGGAACAATCTGGCACTTTCCTTGGTTACCGAGGATACCGCGACTCAAGAGAAAATTTTTGAGAAGCTTAAACAAGGAGGGCGAATAATGACGCCACTCGCAGATACGTTTTGGGGCGCTAGATTTGGTAAAGTGGAAGATAAGTTCGGTATTCGTTGGATGGTGCATTGTGATTCTTTAAGTTGAACCTGTGAAATTGGATAGTGAAATTCCCGTGTGGTTTTATTAGAATTATAAATATAGATTATTAATCAATATTATATAAATATGGGCAGCATAAAGATTACTGTAGATCGCATCCAGCCCGGCCTACACATACGACTCCCCCTAAAATGGAACGAACACCCATTTTTATTCAACAGCTTCAAAATAAAAGATGACGCTCAAGTGAAAATAATTCGGCATCTTGGGATTAAGCATGTCTATATAAATCTAAGTCAAAGCGATACTGCACCTTTACCTTCTAATCACGAGATAGAGAAAGGGGCCGATTCAGATCTACAGATAAGCCTTGAAACTGAAAGGATGTGGAAAGATAAGCATGAACGTATCGAAACCCTAAGCTCTTACCGTCGTAGAGTCAGTCATTGTGAGAAAGAGTTCGAGCGCTCGCTTGCTCGAATGCGTTCAGTAATGACAAAAATTCGTAACCGACCTATAGATGCGGTAGGAGAGGTTAAAAGTCTAGTTGATGATATTGTTGAAATACTGGCAAGTGACGATAGCGTTACCTTACATCTTATGAATGCTAAAGCTGACTTTGAAGACATTTACTTTCATACATTAAATGTCTCTGTCGTTGCGTTAATGATAGGTAAAGCTAAAGGCTACAATACTCAACAATTGAAAGCGCTTTCTTTTGCTGCTTTGTTCCATGATGTAGGAAAGATCAAAATACCAGCTGCAATACTTAGAAAGCAGAGTACGCTGACAGCACCGGAAGAGAATTACCTAAAACTTCATACGAAATATGGTGCTGATATTGTCTCTGGAATTGATGACTTTCCTGAAAGTGCCAAAAAAGTAATCGTTCAACATCATGAAATGAATGATGGCTCTGGTTATCCTGAAGGCTTAAAAGAAGAAGAGATAGATGAACTTACCAAAATAGTTTCAGTGGCTAACGCATTCGATAATCTTTGTCATGGTAAAGCGCAATCTCAACAAATGATCCCATACTTGGCATTGTCCCACTTATATAAGAACTGCAAACATCTATATAGTCAGGATAATTTGAGCCTATTAGTTAAGTTCATGGGAGTCTATCCGCCGGGTACTGTCGTGCAGCTTTCCAATGAATCAATTGGAATCGTGATTTCGGTTAATGCCAAACATATGCTTTATCCGAACGTACTGATCTATGATCCTAGCGTTCCAAGAACCCAAGCCCCGATCATTGACCTATTTACTAAAGAGATAAAAATTGTCAATGCAGTTAATCCAAGCAAGTTACCGGAGCAAGTTAGAGAATATCTAAACCCTAGGGCTCGTTTATCTTACTTTTTTGATAATTGCGAGTAGTTATCCACAGGTTGTTGTGGGTAGTTTGTTCGAAACTTGGGTTGAAAGTTGTATAAATGAGCCCTTGGTTGAAATGTCTTCACTTAACCTCTTTTTTTAATAAAAAACGCATTTAATGCTTGCCAATAAAAGCTGCATCTCTATAATGCCGCCTCACTGACACGGTAGACGCCATAAGGCTTCAGCGAAGAATGTTGGTAAGGCAACTAGCTTAAAGCGTTTAAACGCTCCTACTTTTAAAAAGTAGAAATTAATTCCCAATAAGTGTTTGACACTAAGAATTAAAACGCTAGAATGGCCGTCCACTTCGAGAGGCTCCTTGCTTAAAAGGAACGCTCAACAAGTGAAGCTCTTTAACAATTTAAACCTATCAATCTGTGTGGGCACTCGTTGATGAATA
>NZ_JBGONH010000021.1:0-73843 GCF_041439075.1 Vibrio sp. FF145 | reverse complement strand
TTTGCTGGTCATTTCTACTACGTTATCGGCTTCTCATGTAGGCTAGCTACACATCGAAGCCTCTGCCTTGTATAAATACCCAGCAACTCGCTGCAAAAATTAGCTCGAAAGGTCAACACGCCCTAGTAAGGTTCAGGAAAGCGGGTGGTTTTACCGTCACCACTAAGTGTTGTGATCGACAGTGGTTTACCATCCTCATCTAGCCTTAACTCACCAATCGCACTGCGGTTTGAAAGGCGATAGAAGGTTTGATTGTCTGGGCTCCGCTTCTCGATCTTTAAGCGCTTTCGCTTGGTGAAATAGTTCAGAATCGAGCGCGGGCTATACAATAGTCTGTCCCACACATCACAGAATTTAAGCAGCGGCGCTGGGAATTGATTTTTAATGCCACTACAGGTGATTTGATAAATGTTCGGGCTATTTCGGCGGTATCTAAGCTTGATATCGTAAGCAAAGGAGTAGTGAACATCGCCCGAAAGCACCACGAAATTGGTCGGTGTTTTGGTATGGGTAAAGATACTGATCAGCGTATTGGCACTGCCCGGATGTGCCATCCAGTTTTCAGCGTCAATCACCAATGGCTTACCAATTGTTGTCGCCATTTTTTGTAGTGTTTCAATGAACTTAACGCCAAACATCGGTGCAGCTGAAACGATCACGACTTTATCTTGATGCATCAATTGATGTTGAAATTCAATCAAGGCATCCCAGTCCATCAAACCTGAAGGTTTATTCATACGAGATTCCGAACGCCAGCGACGGGTTCGGGTATCCAACACAATGACTTTGGGTGAAGTATCTATTGTGTAATGCCACTCCTCAAAGCGACTCAACATCTCAATGAAGGCTCGATGCTTGTTTGGCTCGATGTCGCTAACAGAGTGAGTAGTCGCGGCATCGCCGGTTTCACTGTTCGTTTGTTCAACGTCATGCGTTTGTTTAAGAACGCGCGGTTGATCGACAAAAAGCTGTTTTGCTTGCTCGATGAATGTCTCGTCGAAGCTCTCCGGTTTATTACCCCAGCCCTGACACATCCAGTAGGCCGCAAGGCCGTTACCAATGACTTGAGTTGCGAACTGGTTTTGGTCTACGGCATGTTCCCAACCCACGGTAAGGTTCCAATCATCGGTCACATCGTGATCATCAAAGATCATGTACGTAGGGATATGTGCGAACAGACGTTGTACTTGCGGTAAGCCAGCAATGAAATCATCCATGATGACGCTTTCATCACGCCACTGTTGCTGCTCAGTCGGTGTTAATTGGCGTCCACCTTGAGTGAAGTTATTCTCAATTAAGCGCTCTCGATTGACACACTGCCACAGTGTCGGTGACCAAACTAACAGGTACATCGCGATAAACTCAGACAGCGTGACCAAGTGGTTTTCACAATCGGTAGAGCTAAAAATCGGTACGCCACGATTCGGGAAGAACTTATCGAGCATGGATTCTGAAGTGGTGTGGTGTGGCAAGTACTTATCACGTTGATATAAGTGATATTCGCTCTCAAATAAGGCGTCACTGCTGTTGATTCGGTTAACTTGCGAGTCAGTCGGTAAGCTCTCTCCCACTAGGCCAAGCAATTGAATCACTTGCTGAATAGCATCAAGTGTTGGGCCTGCCACATGGTCAGCGTAGATCTGATCGCCGCTCATCATCAGCATATCGGGTCTTTCGGCGACGGTTTGAACGGCCATCTTGTTATCGGCTGCGACTAGGCTGTCTTTGCTTGGATGATGTGGATTACGGCAAGAGCCATGAAGAATGTAATCAGCCGAGGTAGATATCTTAAACTCAACGCGAGATTTACCGTTGTAAACAAGGTGAGGGGCAAGCTCTTTTAATGAGCCTGACTCTGTGTGAACGTCATACTCTAGAGGTGTATTCGTCGGGAATTCGCCTTGTAAGCGGATGAGCGTTACCCACGCATGTGTACCGATTTGAATCGAATCATGATCTTCAAGCGATGAGGTATAAAACGGCTGGTCTTGTGCTGCTTCAGAATCGTCTATTTCTTGAGTATACAGTTCGGCTCTGCCTGTCAGAGGCGAGCTGGTGGCTAACCAAAGTACGACTTCAGTTGCAGTCGTTTTTCTTAAAATGGGTCCGGCGAGTAACAGGGGAAGAGATGATGTCGTAGAGGGTTTCAATACGGTACCTAAAATCGTTGGTGGCTAGTCGTCGTGGCGTTGTTTTGTTTCGAGCTTGTTCGTTTCAGGCTCTATTATGTCAGGCGCGATCATTTCAGACTCAGGTGTTTCAGAACCATCTGTTTCAAGGAGTTCGATAACTTCCGAGCTAGAAAGTTCATGACCCATTAGAAATATTGCCAATAGGGCATCGGCTTTGGTCTTGGTATCGGATGTGTCGTCTAACACTTGCTCCAGTTTTTCACGAATCATAGCAATTTCGTGTTCAACAAAACCACGGCCTTCTTCATCCCCTTGATTGTCTTCAGGGGCATTATCGAACTCAAGAAATAGCATGTCGCCGTCTAGGTTGGTATTCACCAAACGCTCGGGCAACCATGCCTCACCAATAACAATATCCGGATCGGAATCTTTGGGTAAGTGATCTATAATGTTTTGTAATTCGGAGACTTTCACAATGCTTTCATTTAACCGAGAATATTCTACATTGTAACGGTCAATGCCGCTCAAACCTAAAATTAGTTAGCCGTTATGGCTAATAAATGTCTATTCAGTAACACAAAATTTATTACAAAGAGTAATTACATAAGAATGAAGCTCAAATATTTACCGACTCTCGCTTCGTCGGGCGTTGTTTTCGTCAGTAGCGTTTTCCTAAGTGCGAATGCGTGGGCCGCTGAAGAGCAAGAGTGGGGCATCGCTGCAATGTTTCGTACGGCAAGTATTCCTTACGACACGTCAGGTGGCGACCAAACGGTTAGCTCTTTTGTTCCAATGCTATTTTTCAAGAACGACTATGTGTTCATTGATGGAACTGAGATGGGTGCTTACCTTTATCAACCCGATGACGAGAAATGGTCTCTTAATGCTATCTCTCGCATGCGCTTTATTGATATCCCTGCTTCTGAGCAGAATGAAATTGAAGGTGATACGGCGGACTTTGGTGCTCAACTGACTTACCAACTTGATGGGCCTTGGTCTGTCGAAACGGAGTTAATGAGCGACAGTGAATTCAATTTTCACGGTAACTTACGTGCGAAAGCTAAGTATGAAACCGGAGACTGGGAGTTCACTCCGCGTGCGACACTGCGCTATAAAAGTGCGGATTTCAACAGCGAGTATTACTCAGCAGCCAATGAAACCATCGGCGCAGGTGTGGACCTGAATGTCGGTGTAGAAGCGCGTTACCATGTGGTTTCGAACTTATACTTATTGGGTTCAACCAGTGTGACTCGACTGGATGACAACGCTTACGATTCGTCGATTGTCGAAGACCGTTATCAAGGCGAACTTTACCTTGGTTTTGGCTTTTTCAATGATAAAACCAAAGCGCCAAAACCTAAGCTGAGCAATGCGCCGTATTTACGTGTTGCACACGGCTGGGCGACGCCATCGAATATTGGCGACATCATGAAATTCAACAGGGAGAAAGACGAATACAACAACCAGTTGACCTCCTTCTTCTATGGCCACCCGTTAACCGATGAGATCTTCGGTTTCCCATTGGACATCTACTTAACACCGGGTATCGCGCATCACTGGAATTCAGATGTTCAGTCAAGCAGCACTGAATACATTGTCGCTATCAAAGCGTATTACACTTTCGACTGGCCAACTCAATGGCGTGTTGGTGTGGCAGAAGGTATGTCTTACATCGATTCGCTGACTTACATCGAAGCGAAAGAGATGAAAGAGAAAGGTTATAACGGGAGCCATTTGCTTAATTACCTCGACTTTTCGGTCGATGTAAACGTAGGTGACTTAATGAGTAAGAATGACCTGAACAACTTATGGTTCGGCTATTCGTTGCATCACCGTTCTGCTATTTTTGAAAACGCCTCTCAGTTTGGTCGAATCAAAGGCGGCAGTAACTACAATACGGTTTATCTACAGTACGAGTTTTAAGCGCGGTTTTTAGCAGGCAGTTTATAACAGGCGTTTTTAGCGTTTAGTTTTTAACTGTGATTTTTGAAACATTCGGTTTGCGTTCGTCACGCTTCCATCGCTTTTACTAACGTGAGAGTGACTAATCAGCCTGATAGCAAAAGGTTTTCCCTTTGTTGTCAGGCTTTTTTGTTTGAGACTTGTGATATAATCGCGCGAGTTTAATAAGTACAAGAATAGGACACGCTTTGACTTCGTCTCCGGAAAAAGCAGATAACAACAAGAATGCAGCACAGCCAAGTTCTCCACAGAACGAAGCGAAATCAAATAAGCCTGCATCGAACCGACCTGCTAAACAATTAAATGCTGAACAATCAAATACCAAAAAAGCTGAACAATCAGCGACAAAGACAAAATCATCTCAGAATAGCCCAGTATCTCTTCGTAAAGCGCTCCACGAATGTATGATGCGTGATCGCTTCCGTTTGAGTAAGCGAATTACTGGCGCGAGTAAAATCAAGAACGAACAATCTAAGCACGCTGTCTTCGATGAGATTGCGTTAGATATTGCCAAGTCAATGATGACGGCAACTCAGCGTGCTGCGCAGAAACCAACCATCGAATACCCAGAGATTCTCCCAGTAAGCCAAAAGCGCGATGATATTGCGAAAGCCATTGCTGAAAACCAAGTGGTTATCGTGGCGGGTGAAACGGGTTCGGGAAAAACTACTCAGTTACCCAAGATCTGTTCTGAGCTTGGCCGAGGTCGTTTTGGCCTAATTGGTCATACTCAGCCTCGTCGTCTTGCGGCGCGTTCGGTTGCAAACCGTATTGCGGAAGAGATGGAAACGCAGTTGGGTGAATTCGTTGGTTACAAGGTTCGATTCAACGACCAAATTTCTGAAAACACCCAAATCAAATTGATGACCGACGGTATTCTACTGGCGGAAATTCAACACGACCGTTTCTTAAGCCAGTACGACACCATCATTATCGATGAAGCGCACGAACGTAGCCTGAACATCGACTTCATCATGGGTTACTTGAGAGAGCTTCTACCAAAGCGTCCTGACTTGAAAGTGATTATCACGTCGGCGACTATCGATCCTGAGCGTTTCTCGAAGCACTTTAACAACGCGCCGATCATTGAAGTGTCAGGCCGTACTTACCCAGTAGATACGCGTTACCGCCCACTAGGTGGTGATGACAGTGATTCAGACCGCGATCAAATCGAAGGTATCTTTGAAGCGGTGGATGAGCTGTGTGATGAAGGCCAAGGCGATATCTTGATCTTCATGAACGGTGAGCGTGAGATTCGCGATACTGCCGACTCTTTAAGTAAACGTAACTTGCGTGATACCGAAATTGTTCCGCTTTATGCACGTCTATCGGCGGGTGAACAGAACCGTATCTTCCAGTCTCATACTGGTCGACGCATCGTTCTGGCGACCAACGTGGCAGAAACCTCGTTAACGGTTCCGGGCATCAAGTATGTCATCGACCCGGGTACGGCGCGTATCAGCCGATACAGCTACCGTACTAAAGTACAACGCCTACCGATCGAGCCAGTGTCTCAAGCGAGTGCGAACCAGCGTAAAGGTCGTTGTGGTCGTGTTGCTGAAGGTATCTGTATTCGTCTGTATTCTGAGGAAGATTTCGAATCACGCCCAGAGTTTACTGACCCTGAGATTCTTCGTACTAACCTAGCATCGGTTATCCTTCAGATGACAGCGCTAGGCCTAGGCGACATTCAAGCATTCCCATTTGTTGAAGCGCCAGATAAGCGCAATATTCAAGATGGTGTAAGGCTGCTTGAAGAGTTGGGTGCGATTGCGACCGTTGAACCGTCTGCGAATAAAAATAAGAACCATGGCGATGACAAGAAGAAGCTAACCGCGATTGGTCGTAAGCTCGCTAAGCTACCTATCGATCCACGTTTAGCACGTATGGTGATTGAAGCGCCAAGCAACCGCTGTTTGCACGAAGTGATGGTGATTGCTTCTGCATTGTCGATTCAAGATCCGCGTGAGCGTCCATCAGACAAGCAACAATCGTCTGACGATAAGCACAAACGCTTCTTTGATAAAGAGTCAGATTTCATCACGTTTGTGAACCTATGGGATTACGTTAAGCAGCAACAAAAAGCGCTGTCGAGTAACCAGTTCCGCAAACAGTGTAAGCAAGATTACCTGAACTATTTACGTATCCGTGAATGGCAAGATGTGTACTTCCAAATTCACCAAGCGATGCGTGAATTAGATACCAAGCTGAATACAGAGCCGGGCAGCTACGATGGCATTCACATGTCACTGCTATCAGGTTTGCTTTCGCACATCGGTATGAAAGACCAAGAGAAGAATGAATATCAAGGTGCTCGTAACGCACGCTTCCATATCTTCCCTGCGTCAGGCCTATTTAAGAAACAGCCTAAGTGGATCATGTCTGCTGAGCTGGTGGAAACCTCAAAACTTTGGGGTCGTGTTATCGCGAAGATTCAGCCTGAATGGATTGAACCATTAGCGAAACACCTGATTAAGCGCAGCTACAGCGAACCACATTGGTCGAAGAAGCAAGCGGCAGTAATGGCACACGAAAAAGTGATGCTTTACGGAATCCCAATCATCCCGAAACGTTTAGTGAACTATGGTGCGATTGACGCAACCGTCAGCCGTGAGTTGTTTGTACGCAGCGCATTGGTAGAGGGAGAGTGGGAAACAAAACATGCCTTCTTCAAACAGAACCGCAAGCTACTGCAAGAAGTAGAAGAGCTAGAACATAAATCGCGTCGTCGTGACATCTTGATCGACGATGATGAACTGTTCGACTTTTATGACCAACGTGTTGGCGAAGAGGCGGTTTCAGGCCGTCACTTCGATACATGGTGGAAGCAAACCAGCCAGAAAACACCAGAGCTGCTTAACTTCGAAAAGTCGATGCTGTTCCGCGGTGATGCAAGCCACGTTACTGATTTGGATTACCCGAACTTCTGGCACCAAAACGGTATCAAGCTGAAGCTGAGCTACCAATTTGAGCCGGGCGATGACAACGATGGTGTAACGGTACACATTCCGCTGCCTATCTTGAACCAAATAGACCAGAACGGTTTTGATTGGCAGATCCCAGGCCTACGTCAGGAACTGGTGATTAGCCTAATTAAGTCACTACCAAAAACGCTACGCCGTAACTTTGTGCCTGCGCCAAACTACGCTGATGCGTTCTTGGCTCGTGTGACACCACTTGAAGCACCGTTGTTGGATTCCCTTGAGAAAGAGCTACGCCGCATGACAGGTGTAGAAGTGGTACGTGATGACTGGAAGTTAGACCAGATTCCAGAGCACTTAAAGGTAACATTCCGTGCTGTGGATCATCGCAAGCGCAAACTGAAAGAGCAGAAAGACCTGCATGAGTTGAAAGAAAGCCTGAAAGACAAGGTTCAAGAAACACTTTCTAAAGTGGCAGACGATGACATCGAGCAGCAAAACCTGCATACGTGGAGCTTTGGTGAGTTACCAAAAGTCTACCAACAGAAACGTGG
Source organism: Vibrio sp. FF145 (assembly GCF_041439075.1). Lineage (NCBI taxonomy): Bacteria > Pseudomonadati > Pseudomonadota > Gammaproteobacteria > Vibrionales > Vibrionaceae > Vibrio > Vibrio sp. FF145. The sequence goes on along the minus strand of NZ_JBGONH010000021.1, from coordinate 66,274 downwards.
TGGCTATGATGTTAAAGCCTTCCCAGCACTGGTGGACACCAAAGACAGCGTAGAGATCAAATTGTTCGAAACAGAACAAGAGCAGATCACTGCAATGAAATCGGGTCAGCGTCGTTTAATTCTGTTGAACGTACCATCGCCGATCAAATACTTGCACTCGAATTTACCGAACAAATCTAAGCTCGGTTTGTACTTCAACCCATACGGACAGGTGCTCGATCTTATCGATGACTGTATCGCTTGTGGTATTGATAAGCTGATTGAGCAGAAGGGCGGCATAGTTTGGGAGCCAGAGCAGTTTGAAGCTCTAAAAGAACACGTACGTGCGGAGTTGGATGACACAGTTGTTGAGATTGCTCAACAGGTTGAAACCATCTTAACCACGGCATTCGCCATCAGTAAGAAGCTGAAAGGGCGTGTCGATCTTTCAATGGCATTTGCGCTTTCAGACATTAAAGCTCAAATAGAAGGTTTGATTTTTAAGGGGTTTGCCACAGAATGCGGCTGGAAACGCTTGCCGGATATTCTACGCTATATGAAAGCGATAGAGCGCCGAATGGAAAAACTGCCGATTGACCCGAATAAAGATCGCCTTCATATGATCAAAGTGGACTCTGTAATGAATGATTACAAAGAGCTGCTGAATAAAATTCCAAAAGGGATCGCGGTTCCAGAAAATGTAAAAGAGGTGCGTTGGATGATAGAAGAGCTTCGTGTAAGCTTCTTCGCACAGCAACTCGGTACACCTTACCCAGTATCAGATAAGCGTGTTAAAAACGCGATTGATGCTTGCTAAACGAATAAAGCTAGACGCAGTGGCAAGGTTTGGGTATAAATCTTGCTTATTGCATTACTAATTGAATAGTTATTACATACAGGGCGACTTGGTGGCAATTCATTACCACGCAAGGCCTGCCAACAGGACGAAAAAGGTCGAATATGAAAAAAACGTTATTGGCTCTAGCACTGCTAGGTGCATCTTCAACAGCGATGGCTGATTCTTGGTTGTACGGCGGCGCAATGGGTGGTCAAAACTCATTAGGTAATCAAGAAGAGACAGCGATGGGTATCCACGTGGGTACGGGCATCCTTCCATTTATTGGTGTTGAAGCGGGTTACTGGGATCTAGGTTCTTTCGACAGTGTTAAATACGGCAACCAAACACTGACTAAACTAGACGCAAGCACAACTTACCTAGCAATCAAACCAAGCATCGACTTTGGTCCTCTTCACGTATACGCGAAGGGTGGTCTTCACTCTTACGAGCTTAAAGCGAACGGCTTCAAGCAAGACGAAGTTGATATCATGTACGGTGTAGGCGCAGAATACTTCATCTTTGGCCCACTATCTGTAGGCGCTAGCTACCAAAACTTCAACATGAAAGATGACGACTCAGGCGTTTTCTCTCTAAACGCAACTATCCACCTACTGTAATTAGTCAGTAAGGCGATCGTAAAAAGCGGTCGGATAATTGTTTGATGGGTTAATAAAGCTCATAAAAAATGCCAGCTTGATAGCTGGCATTTTTGTATCTATTGACCGGGTAATCTTGACGGTATTTTCTGACCGTAGACCGTAGACCGTAGACCGTAGACCGTAGACCGTAGACCGTAGACCGTAGAAGGCTACTTTTTACTGTTTAGAATTTTCTGAATTCTTGGGTTAATCGCTTTGCCGTGTTGGCTTTCGTACTCTTCACGTTTTAAATCGTTTAGGTTCTTTACGGAGTTAGCAGCAAGGAGGAACTGCGGTAATTCAGTTTCTAGCATGCCTTTCTCATCTAAACGTTTTGCTTCCAAATAGTACTTCTTAAACAGGCCATCAAGCTTGTTTTCAGCGGTGCGTTTCAAGTCGTACAGCTTGTTTTGGATAAGCCACTTTTCAATGTTGTTAACAGCTGTGCGTGACAACACACGAATGCGGCTATCAAGCAGCTCTTCTTCTGTTAATGAATCCTTTAGAATCCAAAGCTCACCCATTTGCGGCGGCCAACTATTGCCAAGTTGAATACGTTCATGACAGTGCATTAGCACGCGGTTAAGGCCGTCTGAGTCAACAGAGTGGGCAAACTCAAGAAACTTACCGCTTGGTTCACTACCGTATTGGTATTCCCACTGAGTTTCGTACACGCTCAAGAAAGAACCGAACACATGGATACACCAATCGGTCAGCTCTAATTCTGCTGGATCTTGGTCAACAACAGGCACTTGTTGAGACGAACCCGTGCTAGCAGCATTGGGTGTCGCTACTTCAGTGCTCTGTGCTTCAATAACTTCAGGTATTATTGAGCCTGTAGAGTCAGGAACAACAGGTGAAGCTGGCTCAGAAGGTTGGCTTTTTGCCTTTTTGAATGAGCTGCTGCCTGAAGCGTTCAGATGGGCTAAGCTTTTGTCTATACCCATTTCCTTGAGCTTGTCCTGCATTTCCTGAATATTGAGAGGTCTTCTGCTGTTGTTGTCTTTCATTTTGCTTCTCGTTAACTAGCCAGTACTGCAGCTTGGATTCAATCCGAGATAGTGGCATTAATTCATTGGCTTTGGCTTTATACCAGAGGACAAATTTCTTCCATACTAAACTATGGTCACCGGTCAAACCGGAGAATTTAAACGCACGTTCTGCCCATGATGGTATCTCTTCTTCGTTGAGATCATGAGTAGAGACGGTGTTGCTGTTCATTGAGCCTCGGCCTTGTGGGCGAGGGGCATGCTGCATGTGTTGCATCGGTGCCGGAGCAGGCTGAAACTTGGGTGCAGGTGCAGGTGCAGGTGCAGGTGCAGGTGCAGGTGCCGTAGAGTAGACAGGAATACTGTTGGTCGGTTGAACCTCAATGTGCGCCGTAGCTTGCTCTTGCTCAATGAGCATTTTGAAAACGTGAATCTCTTTTTGATCTCGATAATCTACTTTTACCTTATCGAGAAAACCTTGGTCGACTAAACACTTAAGGCAGTCGGCTAAACCAAACGTAGAGAGAGCACAAAGTTGACCTGCTGTTTGTAAGCACACATTGGTGTAGCCGAATTCGTCAGCACCGTCTGCAAGCATCAATAAAACAAGCTTTTCTGCTGGGCTAGAAGTATTCACTTGCCAAGCTAAATAAGAATATTTGGCGCTCAATATCGTGTTCTCAAAAAAGGTAAGTCGTTGTCACTATTGTAAGTCACCCCTTACCTAATTTATAGCAACTTAGTAGAAAACGGCATTAGTAAGCCAAATATTAACCATAAGGAGAGGTCTGCACCAAAAAGTGAACCTGAACTCACTCATTCTCGTGGTTTACGTACCCCTCCATTCGGCTCGAATAGCTGACTGTCCTAAACCATCATGCTCTATTTAGATGAAGACAGCGTAATGGGCTTGTATTGGTTTCGCCAAACTAAGGCGCTTCTTCCTGCGTTGGTTAGTGATGTTGCGTTGGTTAGTGATGCTGCGTTGGTTATTGATCTTATGTTGGTTACTGATGCTATGCCAGTTAATGACGGCAGGCTGGTGAGTAACGCGATGTGATTATTGATGGTTTTCACATCCATTCATAACGTGAATTTAATTTTATGAAACACCTTGATGTGATCAATATTTGCGCTATTATGACGATAAGTCATAAATGACGAAGCGTCACAAAATGGTTAACTACATGAATTTACTATTCGTGTTAATATATTGGATAGGAGCGTTTTAAATACTGGCGAAGCTTAGATGATAGCTAAGCTCAAATACGGACTGAGAAATTATGTTTGGCTTTGGTTGTAAAGGCGATAAACAAGGTATCTTTGGTTGCAAAGGCGTGTTGTCTAAAAAGCAGCAGTCTATAGCAGACCGAGAAGTAGAATTGATGTTGTTAGCAAAAGATCTGGTTCGAGAACAAGGGTTCGGAAACCTCACGATGGATAGGCTAACGGCAGCAAGTTCTTATTCTAAAGGTACGATATACAATCACTTTTGCAGCAAAGAAGACGTGGTTTTAGCCTTGTGTATTCACTCTTTAAAGACCGAGGCATTGATGTTTGCTCGTTCTGGAGAGTTTGAAGGCAACACACGTGAAAAGATTGTCGCACTGCACGTTGCTTACCGAATCTATGCTCGCATGGAACCGGTACTATCAACCTGTGCGATCATGGCGAAAAGCCCGTGGGTACTAGAGAAAGCGTCTAGTGCACGTGTAACCGAGATGAATGAACTGGAAGAGTTGGTGATTGAACAAGCCGATTCAATGGTAAACCTAGCAGTAGAAGCCGGTGACCTTAAGTTCTCTTCTGGTGTGGGTTCAGATGCCATCGTGTTTGCTAACTGGTCAATCGCATTTGGTTCAAATGCCTTGTCACAGAACGCATCAAACAGTCATTGTATTAAGCGGTTACAAGACCCGTATTCAGTATTACACAACGCGAACATGCTACTAGACGGCCTAAATTGGCAGCCCCTTTCTAGCGATTGGGATTACCGCAAAACCTGGCGCCGTGTAGAACAAGAACTGTTCAGTGAAGAAGTCGCTTACCTAGAGTCAGTAGGTCGATAAGCTTCCATTAAGCCCACTCGTGTGGGTTTATTAATAACCATTAGTGACGATTCGTCATAAACTTAAGTTTGCCTAGTGTGGTTTTGGTTTTCTTGAGTGTATGACTAAGAATTGTGTCTTTTGTCAGCTCCGGCTGGCTTTTTAAGACACAACTATGACGAATCGTCACAAATGGAGACTGTGATGGAACATGACAGCCAGAAGCCAGCTTTCGAGCAGCAAAATCGAGATAACCGTAATGTTGATAGCGTAAACGGGGATCTAAATAACAGTTGGCACTCAATACCGACCAAGCGTTCGTTTATCGTTCTGCTGGTGGTTTTTTCAATCATCATTCTCTCTGCACTAGGGGCTAAGAACCTTTACTTTAGAGGGGACTACAACATCTTCTTCGAAGGCACCAACAAACAGTTGATGGCGTTCGACGAAATCCAAACCACCTTTGCGAAAACCGACAACCTCGCGATTGTCGTCGCGCCTGAAGGCGGCAATGTCTTCACCCCTGAAACCCTCACCTTAATTCAAAACCTCACGGTTGACGCGTGGCAGATCCCGTACTCAAGCCGTGTCGATTCGCTTGCTAATTATCAGCATACCGAAGCGGTTGAAGACGACCTCTTGGTCGAAGCTCTGCTGTATGAAGAATACGAGCACACGCCCGAGCGAATTGCCAAAGTTAAACAGATCGCCCTCAACGAGCCACTGCTTAAAAACGCATTAGTGTCAGCCTCTGGTGACGTGACCATTGTTAACGTCACCGTGCAATTGCCTGAAGTGGATAAAACCGCCGAAGTGCAAGAAGTGATCGCGGCTATCAATACTATGATCGCCAAGTACCAAGCCGATTACCCGAGCGTCGAGTTCCACAAAGCGGGCATCATTGCCATGAACAACGCCTTTATGATGTCGGCTCAAGAAGACAGCTCAACGCTCGTGCCGTTAATGCTGTTGGTGGTATTGGTGTTCCTGACCTTTATGTTGCGCTCGTTCTTTAGCGTGGTGGCTATCTTAGTTGTGATTATCTCTTCGATTGTTGCGACCATGGGTTTGTCTGGCTGGGCAGGGATGTTCCTCAGCACCGCAACGGTCAACGTTCCAACCTTAGTACTAACCCTTGCCGTTGCTGATTGTGTTCACGTGATTGTGACCATGAGACAAGCCATGCAACGCGGGATGGAGAAAGCACAAGCCATTCAATACAGCATTAAGCTTAATGCGATGCCGATTCTGATCACCTCAGTGACTACTGCGATTGGTTTCTTGATGATGAACATGTCGGATTCTCCGGTATTGCGAGACTTCGGTAACTTGTCGGCATTGGGCGTGATCATCGCGTGTTTCCTCTCTGTGACTATGCTTCCTGCGTTGTTAAAGCTCTTGCCAGTTAAAACTCTACCAGCCAGCTTATCTACGCAAGGAAAAGGGGCAGCAGAAAGCAAAGTCACTTTCATGGATAAGCTCGGTGATTTTGTCGTTGCTAACCGCAAAGCACTGCTGCCGATTTCTACCTTAGTGATTGTTGGCGCAGCCGCGTTAATTCCATTGAATAAAGTGAACGATGAATCGGTGAAGTATTTCGATACCTCAAGCGAATTTAGACAAGCAGCTGACTTCATGGAAGAGACAGTAAGCGGCATGACGACCATCAGTATTGCGGTGAAAACCAACGAGTCTCAAGCGATAGCTGATTCTGTGTTCTTGCAAGCGATTGGTGACTTTACCGATTGGCTACGCGTCCAACCAGAAACCGACCACGTGGCCACGCTTTCCGATGTTTACATGCGTTTGAATAAGAACATGCATGGCGATGACGACAGTTACTACCAACTGCCACTTAACCGTGAACTCGCCGCGCAATACTTACTGCTTTACGAAATGTCTCTGCCATACGGTTTGGACTTGAACAACCAAATCAACGTCGATAAATCATCGATCAAAATGGTGCTGACGGTGGACAACCTAGGCAGTGTGGAATTGGTTGAACTCGAAGAGCGCATCTACTCATGGTTTGCGGCTAATGCGCCGCAATATGAAGTGGTCGCATCGAGCCCATCACTGATGTTTGCTCACATTGGCGAAACCAACATGGCGAGCATGCTATCAACTCTGCCTATTACCTTAGTGCTTATCTCTGGCTTGATGATCTTCGCACTGCGCTCGGTTCGCTTAGGCATCATCAGCCTAGTGCCAAACATTGCCCCGGCAATTATCGGCTTTGGTTTATGGGCGCTTATCTCAGGTGAAATCAACCTAGGTTTGTCAGTCGTGGTCACGCTCACGTTGGGTATCGTTGTCGATGATGCGGTGCACTTCTTGAGTAAATACCAACGCGCCAGAATGGAAGGGAAATCAGCAGAAGAAGCGGTGCGTTACGCGTTCCACACCGTTGGTCGCGCACTGTGGATCACCACGGTCGTGCTTGTGGCGGGTTTCTCTGTACTGGCGATGTCGAGCTTCAGACTCAACTCCGACATGGGCTTACTCAGCGCGATTGTGATTTTCATTGCGCTAGTAGTCGACTTCATCTTGCTACCTAGCTTGCTGATGATCTTCGATAAACAGACTCACTATTCAGATAAACCTCAGCACGAATCAAAGCCTTCTAATACCGAGTTATCTAGAACAACGCAATCTAGCCCAGTTGGCGAACTGACTACATCGACTAAATAAGGAATCGTCAGCCTGCTGCGGTGGGCTGACTCAAGGAGAAATTTATGAAAAGCGTTAAACAATCATTCGTTACCACATTACTTTCCGTCAGCTCATTAAGCGTTGGCACCTTAGCAATAAGCACCTTAACCATAAGCACCTTAACCATAGGCACATTCGCGGCTTTCCCTGCGTTAGCCGACCCAGCGAAAGGCCTAGAAATCGCCGAGCAACGTAAAGCCGTTGATGTGGGGTGGGGCGATTCTGTCGCGACCATGGAAATGCTACTTCGCAACAAACAGGGCGAAAGCAGCTCGCGTCTAATGCGATTGAAATCATTAGAAGTGGATAACGATGGCGACAAAGGACTGACGATTTTTGATGAGCCACGCGACGTAAAAGGCACAGCTTTCTTAAACCATTCACACATCACTAAATCTGATGACCAATGGTTGTATCTGCCTGCATTGAAGCGTGTAAAGCGCATCTCTTCACGCAACAAATCGGGTCCGTTTATGGGCAGTGAATTTGCTTATGAAGATTTGAGCTCGTTCGAGTTAGGAAAGTACACCTTCAACTACATTGAAGACGCCAAAATTGAAGGCGTGGATACCTTTGTTTTGGAGCAAGTGCCGACCGATAAAAACTCCGGCTACACCATGCAAAAGGTATGGCTAGACCAACAATATTACCGCCCCGTTCAAGTGGAGTTTTACGACCGTAAAGGCGCATTACTGAAAACCCTCTCGTTCCAAGACTACAAACAATACCTAAACCAATACTGGCGCGCGCGCACAATGTCGATGCAAAACCATCAAACAGGCAAAAGCACCGTTTTAACCACGACAGATTTAGCGTTCCAAACCGGTCTTAAGGACAAAGATTTCCAGAAAAACACACTAAAACGTGCAAAATAAGGCAAGAATATGAAAAGGATTGTGGCAACAGGAACGCAGTTATCTTTAACCTTGGCAGCGACAGTAGGGCTTATGCAGGTGTCGTTGCCATGTGTGGCGGCTGGTTTTAGCTCTGAGTTCGTAGAACAGATTAGCCCTGAACTCGCAGGGCAGGCTAACCTTGAACACAGGCAGTTCTTTAGCGACGGCTTGCAAGAGCAAGATAAAGGGCAAAGCTCGTTGGTGTTGCAACCAGAGTTTTATTGGGAACAACAAGAGGGCAACGGCAGCTTTACCTTCACGCCGTTTTATCGGTTAGACAGTGAAGACGATGAGCGAACCCATGGTGACGTTCGTGAAGCTCTATACCTCACGTATTGGGATGATTACGAATTGCGAGCCGGTGTCGGCAAGGTGTTTTGGGGCGTCACCGAATCGGCGCACTTAGTGGATGTGGTAAACCAAACCGATGCGATTGAATCGGTCGATGGCGAATCTAAGTTAGGTCAGCCAATGGTGCACTTCACCTCGATAAAAGACTGGGGAACCATAGACGCCATGTTGCTGCCGTATTTTCGTGAGCGTACCTTCGCTGGGGAAGACGGCAGATTAAGGCCAACAGTGCCTGTATCGGACGATGCGCTTTACGAATCTTCGAGAGAAGAAAAGCACGTCGATGTGGCATTGCGTTATAGCCAAATGTACGGCGATTGGGATGTCGGTTTAAGTTATTTAGGCGGCACAAATCGCGACCCTTATTATCGTGTAGAAGGCAATGAACTCAAGCCGTATTACGCGCAAATGCAGCACTTCGGATTGGATGTGCAAGGCATTATTGGCGATTGGTTGTGGAAGCTGGAAAGCATTTATCGCGACAGCTACGACAACCACACAGGCGTCGCGACAGGCTTTGAATACACATGGGTTGGGGCGCTTGAATCGTATTGGGACATCGGCTTCATTGCTGAATACCTGTATGACAGCCGAGGTAACAACGCTCAAACCATCGGTCAAAACGATGTGTTCCTTGGTGCCCGTTTCGCCTTGAACGATGAAGACGGCACCGAAGTGCTTACAGGCATCACTCAAGACTTAGATAACAGCGATGTCTACAGTGCAAAGCTCGAAGCCTCAAGCCGCATCAATAACAACCTCAAGTGGCGACTCAACGCTTGGTTGTTTGAGAACGAAACTCCAGAAGACTTGTTGTTCTTCGCTCGTAAGGATGATTTTGTTGAGATGGCGTTGGAATATTATTTCTAGTGTTAGCTTCGTGAGGCGCTCTTGTTAAAAGGGGCGTCTCAAATTTAAGATGAGTTATATTTAGAGTGTTCAATATCTTCTTTTTATAAAATGGATCAAACAATCTAATAGACCCACAGGTAAGATGGTTATATTTTTTCGAATATCTATAACCTCCGAATATGCATGTAAATTGTGCTGGTGGTATCGGCCTTAAGGGATTTATGAATTCATTTAATTGGGATAAAAACTTTGAAACAGGCATTGGTGTTGTAGATGAACAGCATCAATATCTTGTTGGTTTTATCAACCACTACGGAAACCTGTTGTCAGAGAATACTATCTCTATTGACGACATTAACGTCGCTTTACTCGATCTCACACGCTATGCCGAATTTCACTTTAAAGAGGAAGAATCTTTGATGAGGGATTGCGGTGTGTATGAGTTACACATTGAAGAGCACATCAAAGTGCATCGTGTATTCATGCGAGATATCTACAGTATGCAAGCCTTCATCTTGGAAGAAGATCAGTCGTCAGCACGGCAGTTACTGGATTTCTTGATCCATTGGCTTGCTTATCACATCCTTGGCATTGATCAAAACATGGCGCGACAAATGACCGCCATAGAAGAGGGCGCGACACCTCTGCAAGCCTTTGAAGCGGAGGAAAAGCAGCAAGACTCTTCGACTGTGCCTTTGTTGGCGGCTCTTAAAGGCTTATTTGAACAAGTCTCTGAACGCAATAAGCAGTTGTTACGCTTCAACCAGTTACTCGAAGATAAAGTTGAGGAACGCACGGCTGAATTAAAAAGAGCGAACAAGAGACTTGAAGAGCTGTCATTAACCGACTCTCTCACTAATTTGCATAACCGTCGTAGTGCTTTTAAACAGTTAGCGCTGCATTGGCAAGACTCTAAAGAACTTGGCATGCCTTTAGTGTGCATTATGATTGATGCCGACCACTTCAAGCGCATTAATGACACTAGCGGTCATGATGCAGGCGACTTGGTGCTAAAAACCCTCTCGCGTGAACTGAAAAACACGTTCCGTAATGATGATATTGTTTGCCGGTTAGGTGGCGATGAGTTCTTGGTTATCTGCCCAGACACCGACCTTAAAGGTGGGATGTACATAGCGGAAACCGCTCGACAGAAAGTGTCTGAATTAGAGGTTGAAACCAGTAATCAAGTTTGGATTGGCAGCATTAGTGTTGGTGTCGCTGAAATAACCGAAGAATTCGGCTCAATGAACGATTTGATTAAAGCCGCCGATGAGTCCGTCTATTTAGCGAAAAACGCGGGGAAGAACAGCGTTTGTTCGATTCAGATTTAGCGTTCAGGTCATTTCCAAATTAAGGAGTGGAACCTGTAATTGTTCCACTTCTTCCTACTCCTCATTAATATCCTGTTAAATTTGCCGTGTTTTTAGTCAATAACTTGCTCTTTTAGCGATTCAATTTGGCATTGGTAGCGTGTTTGATTACTATGTGTAGCTATCTAAAAAAACTAATCATCCGATACGGACACTACCAACTGGTAGATGAGGAAATGATGCAACATCTAGAAGAGATCATTGCTAATGCAACGACTGCTATTGATACAGCAGATTCGTTAGTCGCACTTGATGAAGTGCGAGTTCAGTATTTAGGTAAGAAGGGTGAATTAACTCTTCAACTACAAAGCCTAGGTAAACTTCCACCTGAAGAGCGTCGCACTGCTGGTCAAGAGATCAACAAAGCGAAAGGTGCTGTTCAACAAGCGATCGTAGCTCGCAAAGACGCACTTCAACGTGCAGAGCTTGAAGCGAAACTAGCTGAAGAAACTATCGATGTGAGCCTACCAGGTCGTCGCATTGAGAACGGTGGTCTTCACCCAGTAACTCGCACAGTTGAGCGTATCGAACAGTTCTTTGGTGAGCTTGGCTTTAGCACTGAGTCTGGCCCTGAGATCGAAGATGCATTCCACAACTTTGATGCACTAAACATCGCAGACGATCACCCAGCTCGTACTGATCACGATACTTTCTTCTTCAACCCTGATCTAATGCTACGTACGCACACTTCTGGTGTTCAAATCCGTACGATGGAAAACGGCAAACCGCCATTCCGCTTCATTGCTCCGGGTCGTGTTTACCGTAACGACTACGATCAAACTCACACGCCAATGTTCCACCAAGTGGAAGGTATGTTAGTTGATGAGAACGTAAACTTCGCACAACTTAAAGGCATTCTTAACGATTTCCTTTGTAACTTCTTTGAAGAAGAAGTTGAAGTGCGTTTCCGTCCTTCATTCTTCCCGTTCACAGAGCCTTCAGCTGAAGTTGACGTGAAACGTAAAGATGGCAAATGGCTAGAAGTTCTAGGCTGTGGCATGGTTCACCCTAACGTACTTCGCTCTGTTGGCATCGACCCTGAGAAATACTCTGGTTTTGCATTCGGTATGGGTGTAGAGCGTCTAACGATGCTTCGTTACGGCGTAAATGACCTTCGTGCGTTCTTCGAGAACGACCTTCGTTTCCTTAAACAATTCAAGTAATCCGGGGCAGTCAAAACTATGAAATTCAGTGAATCTTGGCTACGCGAGTGGGTTAAACCTGCAATTAACAGCGAAGAGCTAGCTCACCAAATCACTATGGCTGGTTTGGAAGTTGACGATGTAGAACCTGTTGCTGGTGAATTCACCGGCGTTAAAGTAGGTAAAGTGGTTGAGTGCGGTCAGCACCCAGACGCAGACAAACTACAAGTAACTAAAATTGATATCGGCGCTGTTGATGCAGACGGTAATAAAGAGCTTTTAGACATCGTATGTGGTGCATCTAACTGTCGTCTTGGCCTAACTGTAGCAGTAGCAACAGTTGGTGCAGTACTTCCTGGTGACTTCAAAATCAAGAAAGCAAAACTACGCGGCGTTCCATCGCACGGCATGCTTTGTTCTTTCTCTGAGCTAGGTATCGACGTAGAGTCAGACGGCATCCTTGAGCTGCCAGAAGGCACAACGCTAGGTATGGACGTGCGTGAGCTTCTAGAGCTTAACGACGTAACTATCGACGTAGACCTAACAGCAAACCGCGCAGACTGCTTCAGCATCCGTGGCCTTGCTCGTGAAGTTGGCGTACTAAACCGCGCAGACGTTACAGAGCCAACAGTTGACGCTGTTGCAACAAGCATTGAAGACACAGTATCTGTTGAAATCAAAGCAACTGATGCTTGTCCACGTTACCTTGGCCGTGTGGTTAAGAACGTAAACGTGAAAGCGGAATCTCCAATCTGGATGCAAGAAAAACTGCGCCGTTGTGGTATCCGTTCAATCGACCCAGTTGTAGACATCACAAACTACGTGATGCTAGAGCAAGGCCAACCAATGCACGCATTTGATCTCGCTAAGATCGAAGGCGGTATCGTGGTTCGTCTAGCAGAGCAGGGCGAAAAGCTAACACTTCTAGATGGCAACGAAGCTGAACTAAACAGCAACACACTTGTTATCGCAGACCAAAACAAAGCACTAGCAATCGCTGGTATCTTTGGCGGTCAAGATTCAGGTGTGACTACTGAAACGACTGACGTACTTCTTGAAGCTGCATTCTTCGCACCGGATCACATCCGTGGTCGCGCGCGTGCTTACGGCCTTCACACTGATTCTTCTCTACGTTTCGAACGTGGTGTTGATTCAACACTTCAAGCAGCAGCAATGGAGCGTGCAACACAGCTTCTAGTTGAAATCTGCGGTGGTGAAGTTGCGCCAGTAAACGGCAGCGAATCTGAAGCTGATCTTCCTAAAGCAAACGTAGTTGCTCTACGTCGCGCTAAGCTAGACAGCCTACTAGGTCACGAAATTCCATCTACAGACGTAGTGGAGATTCTTACTCGCCTAGGTTGTAACGTTGAAACGACTGATTCAGGTTGGACGGCAACGTCTCCATCTTGGCGTTTTGATATCGCAATCGAGCAAGACCTAATTGAAGAAGTAGGTCGTATCTACGGTTACGATAACATTCCAAACCAAGCGCCTAAAGCGGCACTTAAAATGAATGACCACAAAGAAGCTAACCAACCGCTTAAGCGCGTTCGTGACCTTCTTGTTGACCGTGGCTACCATGAAGCAATCACATACAGCTTCGTAGAACCAGAACAGCAAAAACTTGTTGTACCTGGTGTTGAGCCGCTAATCCTGCCATTCCCAATCTCTGCGGACATGTCAGCAATGCGTCTTGGCCTAATCCAAGGTCTTCTAAACACAGTTGTTCACAACCAGAAGCGTCAACAGTCTCGCGTTCGTCTATTCGAATCAGGCCTACGTTTCATCCCTGAAGCAACTGCTGAAAACGGCATGCGCCAAGAAATGATGCTTGCGGGCGTTATCTCTGGTACTCGTGGCGAAGAGCACTGGGACATTGCAACTAACACTGTCGATTTCTTCGACCTGAAAGGCGACCTAGAAGCCGTTCTTGAGCTTTCAGCAAACGAAATCGCATACAGCTTCAAATCGGCTAAGCACCCAGCACTTCACCCAGGTCAAACTGCGGCTATCGTAGTAGATGGCAAAGAAGTGGGTATCATTGGTACTGTTCACCCAGAACTAGAGCGTAAGTTTGGTCTTAACGGCCGTACTATCGTATTCGAAATCGAGTGGGCAGCTATCAACACTCGCGTGCTTCCAGAAGCAGTAGCCGTATCTAAGTTCCCTGCAAACCGTCGTGATATCGCCGTTGTTGTTGATGAAGCAGTTGCTTCTGGCGACATCGTAGAAGCGTGTATCGCTGCTGGTGGCGAATTCCTAACAGGCGCTAAACTGTTCGACGTTTACGTAGGTAAGGGCGTAGAAGAAGGCAAGAAGAGCCTAGCTATCGCACTGACTCTACAGTCTGTAGAGCGCACACTTGAAGATGCAGACATCGCTGGTTCAGTAGATGCTATCGTAGCTTCAATCTCAGAGAAATTTGGCGCAGCACTTCGCGACTAATCTCTTCTGATAGATAGAAAACCAAAGGCCTCGCATTGCGAGGCCTTTTTGTTTAGGTTTTATTGATAAAAGTGGCGAAATCATAACTGGAAAGAATTGTGTTAGTAACCGGGTAAATGTAATAAAAGGCAAGACTTGACCCCAGTGGTTTATCTTTCGAGTAAGAACTATTTTATTTTTTAGTTAATGCTAGGAACATAAAAGTAATAGTTAACAAAAATATATACAATAGGCATAATATGCCATATATCAAAATTATAACTTTAAGAATCAGAGGTTAGGGTGCGCGATTTCAAAACGATACAAACTCTTATGGGTGATCTCCCCGACGATATTACAAAAGCTTACCTGATTGGTAGCACTGGGGCAGGAAAAAGCTCACTTGTGCAACATATACTGGGTACCACAGAAGTCAACTTCCCTACAACCACACAACGTAGAACTACTGTAGCACCAACTGAATATGTAATTAATAGAAATTTGCATTATAAAAGTACTATCTTGCTAAAGAAAAAAGAAGATCTATTATTCGCAATCGAAGATTTGATTTTTGAAGCTATAAAAAAATCCTTAGATCCAAACTCTAGCTTGAGTGATATAAGCTATGAGTTTGAACAGTCGCCTGATGAAAGATTTAAATTAAAACATATAGTATCTGATAAAGTAATTGAAGCTCAGGCATCCATTTTAATATCTAAATTAAAGCCTTTATCACTGGACATCAATGATGATGATTTATTAGAAAATTCAAAGGTTATAAACATCATTGAAGCCATAAAAAATAACTTTCTTTATGAAATTGAATCTAACTTCCATAAAGCATGCCCTGATGTTGGTGATCTTTTTGATCAAGAAATCATTGAAATTAGTGGTATTCATAATAAAAATGACTTCATTTCTAAAAATAAAGAGTTACTCAAGAACGATTTCGGCTCTATTTCAGCATTAGTAGAATACATCAGGATTGAGGGCGACTTAATATCTGAAAATTTTGATAAGAACTTGAACTGCGTCCTGATTGATGGCGAAGGTATTGGTCATTCATATAGTGAAAAACGCGATACATTATCAACTAGGCATTATGACTACTTTGATTTCTGCAACCATATAATTCTAATAGGTGACGCTGAAGAAGCTTTTGCTACTGGAGGACAAAGTGTAATCGAAAGCATATGCTTGAATGGTTATCAGGATAAATTTCAACTTGTATTTTCAAAAACTGACAAACTAGATAATACAGATATCAACGGCTATATTAGAAGAAATCTACATAATTTATCCTCCGCACTCAGTAAACAAAGTATAGATTTTAACATTGAGAACAAAGATACGTTTAAGTTTGGGGAGCTAAATAAAAAAGAATTTAATTCACACACAAAGGGACAAATACGAAAACTATTAGACGCTATCAATAGTAAAAGAGAAAGAAAGATTATTGATCTAGAGTATGATTATTCAAAATTTTATTCTACTATACGAAATGATGAATTTCATGAGGAATTTATTGAACGATTGAATAATGAACACTGGGCTGTTTTAAAAGCATTCAGCAAGCGGTTAATTTGGCTCAATTTTGAATATCGCCACCTAAAACCATTAAGTTGGGTTCTCACGTTTATCATGAGAGACATTAATCTATTTTTGATTAAAAATAACTTGGTTTCTGAAATATATGATTCTCAAAATAAAATAAAAAGGAACTTTTCTAAAAATCTTCGAATTTATATATATAATGAACTAATAGTTAAAAAGTCGCATTTATGGCAGCAAGCATATGAGATGGAAGGACGCGGTTCCCATCAGGATAGAAAAGAATTCATATATAAAAATATAATTTCCAAATTTCTACCTAGTGAAAATAGTACCGAATTTGAAAGCTTCAGAGAAAAATTAAAACAATTACTAATTATTTCAGGGGCATTAGAAATGAAAGAACCTATTCGAACAACTATTAGTAAAATATCCATTACTAACATTTTTGGTCAGAGAGATATAGTATGGAATCTCCAAGAGGATATTAACTTATTAGTTGGTAAAAATGGTACAGGTAAAAGCACTGTATTAAACTTGCTTAGTGCTTGTATATCTAATGATAAAGATATTCTTGAGTACTACCATTATCCATATGTAGAAATAACAATTAAGAAAGAGTACGAACATGGGGAAAATATAGAACAAGTTCTCAAGCCTAATACACCATCTTTAGATTTAAACCCTATCATAGTCGCATCACCTAGTGATCTCAGTAGGTTCTCCAATAGAAATGAGGTTTTAACTCTAGATACTGTTATTGAAAGCTTAACTAATAAATTTAGTAAATATCAACGAAATATTAATCAGATCATATCTAATAAAACCGAAGACCTACAAATAAAACGTAATAGTATACTCGAAAATATTTCTGATAGTACTCCGGAGTCTTTGTTAGAGTTTAAGGATTTAACAGTCGAAATTAATAGAATTAAAGAAGATGAATCAAAGTTATTGCATCAATTTAAAGAAATAATGGATGATTACTTTAAAGATACTGATAAAAAAATTATAATTGATGATGAAAACGAAGCTTTAGTAATTGAGTTGTCATCTCGAGATAATAAAAGAATAAATTTAAATCAACTTTCTTCTGGTGAAAAGCAACTGTTAATTATATTTCTTAATGTAATTATAAACTCAGGAAAGTCTTCCATTTTAATAATGGATGAGCCAGAGTCCTCTTTACATGTTGAATGGCAGTCATCATTCATAGACAGTGTAAAGGAATTAAATCCAAAAATGCAAATAGTATCAACAACTCACAACCCGCTAATTTTATTGAATCGAAATGAAAATGAAATTGGAGTTATTGATCAAAATAGTATTAATATTGATACAAGTAAATCCGGAACAAAATTTTTAGACATCTCTTCAATACTTATTGAACACTTTAATTTGTCCTCACTAATTGGAAGTGATATGAAGGGAGTGATTAAAGAATACTCATCTCTACAACTAATTGACCAACCCAATGAGGATGAAATAAAACGTATTGGTGAAATAAAGTGTATTCTTGACAACAGTTTTACAAGTGAAGTTCTTTACAATAGGAATTATTACAAGTTTCTAAAGTTTCTAAGAGATAATAAGGGAATTGACTTTAATAAGTTTGAAAGAATTGAATCAAACGAAATGGATGAGTTTCTTTCTGAGTTTGGAGACTTATTCAATGATTAGCATGGTCGAACTATATAGTCACGGTGACTATGCTGATACATTGACTACATTCAATTCTTCGACGGATGAACGCCGATGGTCTATTTTTACGCCCGTACATTTAAAGGTAACTAGGGGGAAATGCCCTATCTGTGAATGCCTCTTAGATGGAAGCGTAACCAGAGCAAGTAATAATAGTGCTAGCATTACGATTAAGGCCACAATGGATCATTATAGACCTAAGAAATCCACACTGTATCCATTCCTCGCCTATGACCATAAAAATTATATTGTAATGTGTGCAGACTGTAACAACTTATACAAGGGATGTGAGTTTCCATTGCACCCACCCACGGTTCGTGGGGTTTGTCAACAAACAATTGATCAAGAACAACCGCTCATTGTCAACCCTTTGACAGACCAATTAGATGACTTATTTGATATTCAGTTAATTAATTCATTAAGCGGGCGAAAATTATTGGAATTAACGCCAAAACACAGTACCGGTTATAAATATGAAAAGGCTTTGAAGACTATAGAAATGTTTGGGATAGGCCATTACGATACGTTTTCTCATAATAATACTCACGCAAAATCTTTACGGCTTGAAATATTATCTAGCCATTACCAGAAATTTAATAAGTTTATTAAAGCACTAAATAATGGTGATAAGAAAGAAGCTTTATTGGAGTACAAAAATAACAGCCTTTCAGAATATGGGTTTTCTGAAATTATTAAGAAAAAACAGTTTTCTGATCATACATAAATAACCAACTGCTCACCCACACATATCGTGTAGGTGAGCGATTATGGGTCTATACGCAATGGTCCACAATTTCCGTAAAGTAAATTAGTTTTAGTTTCTACTTCAGTTGGAGCGATACAGAATGGATTAGAGTCAGTTCTTGTTTTTGTGTGGTTGGCGAAGCCCACCGCGTGTATGAGAACGTGAATGTGCCAGTAATATTGGTCAACGCTCGTCTATGGCCAACCGATTCAGAAGCGAACAAGAAACACATCAAGGATTACAGTATTTACTACATTGAAGACTCAGGTCACTTCCCAATGCTAGAGCAACCTGAGCAGTTCAACACAACGTTGATGAAAGCGGTTCAGTCAGTGAAGTAGGGCAGTTGCACGTGAGAATGGGCTGATAATCCCCTCCTAACCTCCCCTTGATTTACCTCTCCAATCTCTTGTTGGTAATGGGAAAGGGGAGGAACTGAATACCGATCGCTACTTGTGCTGCTATATGTTCAGCGGCAAAGAATGTTCTCCCCCTCATTCTTACATCTCAAGAGATCGGGTCACTCCATTCGAGGGGGAGCTAGAGGGGGAGCTAGAGGGGGAGCTAGAGGGGGAGGTTTTGGTCTACTAGAACTATTCAACGCAACGTTGACGAAAGCGGTTAAGTCAGTGAAGTAGGGCGTTGTAGTTATTAAAGGGTAGTTAGCCGTTAGATAGATAAAACGAAGGCCTCGCGTGTGCGAGGCCTTTTGTTATTTGGAGGTTTTGCTAGATACATTTATTCCCAATGTGCGAGCAATGATCGCATCGTTCACTCGTTTATGGTCCCTAAACTTGTGCCTCATAGTTATATAAATGATCCAACAACCACCCTTAGATACGTAATTAGCACCGCTGTTATTAGTAATTGCTGACCGAATCTAGTGGTGCTTTCTACTGATAATAATTTTAACTATGTGTTTAGGACGTCCTGCTATGGCTAAGAAAATAATATTCATTCATGGTCGCGCTCAAAAGCCCGATAAAGCTCCCCTTCAAGCACTCTGGTACGAGGCCATAGAACATGGCTTGCAGCGAGATTGTGGACACTCAAGTTCATTACAAGCTTTTAAAGATGTCGATAAACGGTTTGTCTATTACGGTGAACTATCAAACACATTATTAGAGAAACCAACGGAAGACCCTGCAAGTCGACAGCAAGCTCTGTCTGAACTCAAAAAGTACAAGACAAACCAGTTCAATAAAACAACGTATAACAAGGTATCTAAAATTGGTTTTCTAAAAGAGGCGTTAGCGGATACTTTTTCATCGCTATTTGGAAAGCTGGGTGTGGCCGAGACACTCATAACTAAGGTCGCGCCGGACATGGCGCACTATTGGAATGAAGATACCTATTTCGGCAGCGATGTCAGGTATAGGTTAATGGTTGAATTGAAGGAAGCGCTCGATAATCAGGATGATGTAATGATCGTATCGCACAGTCTCGGGACGATGATCAGTTATGACGTGTTATGGAAGTTGTCTCATTACGGAGAGTATAGACACGACTATGGAGCAGACAAGAAGGTCAATTTATTGCTTACGCTCGGGTCACCGTTAGGCGATGAAAACGTAAAAGATAGGCTAAAGGGGAGTCGCTTGAAAGATGAGAAGAAGTACCCTTTAAACATTCAGCAATGGATAAACATATCGGCAGAAGATGATTTTATCTCTCATGACAGCAAAATTAGAAATGACTTTAAGGATATGCTCAAACTGGATCTGATACCCGGCGGAATGAAAGATATCCACCCCATTTATAACCTCAATATTCGCAACGGAAAAAGCAATCCACATGCTTCCATCGGCTATCTAATCAACCCTAAATTCATCACAGTATTGGACGAATGGCTCTCCAGTTAATTTGGTTTACCATCGTAAATTGTTAGCTACTTGTTCGTTGGAACGCAGATAAAACAAGGCCTCGCGTATGCGAGGCCTTTTTTGTTCTGTAGATCGAGAAAAACAAAGTGGCAGATACATGTGAGAATTGGCTACAAATCCCCTCCTAACCTCCCCTTGGTTTACATCTCCAATCTCTTGTTGGTAATGGGAAAGGGGAGGAACTGAATACCGAGCGCTACTTGTGCTGCTATATGCTCAGCGCCAAAGAATGTTCTCCCCCTCGAACGTTAATCTAAAGAGATCGGTGAACTCCATTTGAGGGGGAGCTAGAGGGGGAGATTTTTGATGCTAGAACCGTTTAACGAAACCTCGCTAACACTATTATTCAATGAGAATTTCATTAACAGCGGCAAGTCTGTGACTTTGTTTTACTTGTTATTCAATCCAACTGGTACAGACCTGATTTGTACATCATCGTCAGCGACAAATAACAATCTCCAATGAATTTCTCAAAGAAGTAAAAGCTCTCTGAATACTTATCAATCTCAAGAAATAACATTCTATAAATGATCGTGTAACAACTTGCTAACTAATTGTACTGTCGCTGTGTTCTTCGTCTTAGTTGCATATCGCTACCAAACCCAGAACATTCCATTATTTTTGAGGATCTGAATATGAACGGAAAACTAAGAACGGCTTTATTCATGCGCGATCATATTCAAGGCTTTCTTTTAGAATCGGCGGCTTAAATGACTCTCTGGCTTAGGCTTTTAACATCGCGAAGCTCATTCGCGATGTTGGTTATCATCGCTATCGCGTCAGTGATAGCGAATACTGGATGGCGAGTTGTTATGAATAACTTCGCTGTCGATACTGTCGGTATGACCGGTGCTGATGTGGGTGTATTGCAGAGTGTTAGGGAAATCCCAGGCTTGCTCTCATTTACTGTTTTGTTTCTGTTGTTCATCGCTTCAGAACAAAGAGTCGCGGTATTGTCGGTTGCAACATTAGGGCTAGGTGTTGCAATGACGGGGTATTTGCCTTCGATTTATGGCTTCTATTTCAGCACGACGATCATGTCTATCGGTTTCCATTATCTAGAAGCGGTGAACAAATCACTTTCAACGCAATTGTTAGCGACTGAGAACTTTAGTGAATCAATGGGAAATATTCGCTCTGCAGCCTCTTTTTTCTCGATGGTGACTTTTCTGTGCATTATGGTCGCGAGCTATCTTTTTGACGTTTCAGATAAGGCTATTTTCTTTACTTGTGGACTAATATGTTTCTCGTTGGCGGTTTACTTGGTCACGTTTCAAGATACTCACACAGAGCTTAAACAACACACCAAACTCATTGTCCGACGCGAATACACGACCTATTACATTCTTACCTTTTTGAGTGGGGCAAGAAGACAGATCTTTGTGGCATTTGCTGGCTTACTGATGGTGACCAAGTTTCAATATTCGATTGCGATGATGGCTGCTTTATTTATGGTATCTAGCTTAGCAGCGACTCTTGCTCTACCTTATGTTGGGAGATTTATCGATCGAGTAGGAGAGAGGCAAGCTTTGGTCATTGAGTATGCCGCGTTAGTGCTGGTGTTCCTATCTTACGCATTTGTGGATGATCATTATGCGGCAGCGGGGTTGTATGTTATCGACAGTATCATTTTTAGTTTTGCGATCGCTTTGAACACCTACTTTAAAAAGACAATTAGGGAAGATGAAGTGGCTTCAACGGCGAGTTTGTCATTCACGATTAACCATATTGCAGCGGTATTCTTACCATTTTTGTTGGGAATCATCTGGATGTCTGGTTATCAATGGGTGTTTGTTTCTGGAGCAGTGATTGCTTTGATTAGTCTGTTGGTATCGTTGACTATGGGCACGCAGCTTCATCAGCGAATTAATGGATTTAATAAGCTACAGAACCAATAGCGACACTCATTTTTCTCACTAGTTTGATAAATAAAACTAAGGCCTCGCGATTGCGAGGCCTTTTTTTGTTCCGACTAAAACTAAATATTAATCGAGCCTAGCGAAAACTCGGGATAATCGCGGGAATTCCCGGTAGAAGACCAACCAACGCCATCACACCACTTAGCACAATAAACATAATGCCAGGCAACACCCAACGGCTCATTTTACTCAGTTCACTACTGCGTTCTTTACAACCGACTAAGCCTAAGTTATCCAATAGCATGGTGAGAGCCCAACCAAATGCAGGGTTAACGAGCGCTGAAGAAAATACAACAATCGCTGCTGATTGTGTGGTTTTCCCTTCACGCGTCATTTCCATTCCAGCTTCTAGCAATGGCACAAATACCCCAACAATCAGTGCTACACACAATACAGGTTGCCAGATAGCTAAATCCATTGGGTAACCCCAAACTGCGGCGATGATACAGAACAGAGCTGTGAGCAATGCGCCGGCAGGAATAGGGCGTTTAGCAATCGCCGCCGGTACGATATAAGTACCCCATGAAGACGTAAAGTTAGTACCACCGAGCAGAGAACCGAACGTTTGGCGAATTGAAGCCGTGGTCATGGTGTCGTCAATGTTCATGTGTACTTTTTCGGTACGCTCTGGGTAGCTGATCTTTTGAAATACTTGATGGCCTAAGAAATCTGGCGACCACATCGCCACGGCTAGAATTGCAAACGGCAATACCACCATGAAGTGTTCAATCGTCGGTAGGCCAAGCATCCAGCCTGTATCTTCTCCCCACCAATACATAGGGTTCATGTTAGGTAAGCCTGGCTCAGTGTGGAAAGCGAATGGGGCACCCATGGCAAATGCAATCGTACCACCCAGTAAACAACTAAGAGGTACGGCTAACCAACGTTTGCGGAAGTGTTCCAATAACGCGTACAAGATAATGGTGCAAAAGATGACGACAAACGCGATGTGGCTCATGCCAATTCCTTCAGCCCAAGCGAACAGCTTTTTCACTTGAGAAGCGGTTCCAACAAAGCCAAGGTAGAGCAATAATCCGCCACATACGCCTTTACTGGTGAGGTTGGCCAACATGCTGCCACCTTTACTGATGGCTAAGATGAGGCCAAAAGCGCCAATCAATAACCCAAACGCCATAGGGTGTCCGCCTGCTGCAACCACAATTGGAATTAACGGGATGAGTGGACCGTGTGTACCTGCGAGGTTCGCGGTCGGCAACAGGAAGCCAGAGAAAATAATAATGAAAACAGAGGCGATGAGGAGTTCATAACGAACGTTTTCTAGAATGAAGTCTTCATTTAATCCGAGAGCCCCAGCAAAGGTGGCTGCAATAGCGCCCACCATAACCACTTTACCAATGGTCGCCGCCATCGCTGGGATGGTGTCTTCTATCTCAAATCGATAATCTTTAAACGGCAAATTTGGACGCCAGCGCTTAGGCGACATGATTTGCAATTCGTGTTCTAGATACTGTTCTCGGGAATCAAATTCCGATCTTGGTTTATGTTGTTGTTCATAGGTGAGTTCATCCTCATGGACTTGAGGCTTCTCTGTTTGTATATGTGCGGACTCTAAAGTAGTGCTCATTTTGATTCCTTTCGTTCACACTCTGAGGTGTGTTATTCCAACAAACGTTGTTGACTCACGGCATGAAGTGAAAACAATGCGTCAACTTATCATTAAAAACTCATTAACATTTAGTTGTTAGTACCTTATACCAAACCAAAAAAAACAAATAGACTCAGTCGGTTAGACATTAGTCGTAGAGTCGGACGACTAGTATTAGACCCTGTAGATAGTATGTGTCTGTTTATTTGTAGGCGATGAGCTTTATTGGTAATAAATGAATATCTAACAAGAAATGCTTGGCGTTAAAGCATCAGATAGCATCCATCGATGAGTGGTTTCTGGGGTAACGTTTTTGGTTAAAAACTATTGATAATAATTCTCATTACGTTACCTTGTGGGCTCAAACACACTCATTGTTGCGGAGACCAACATGGAACACTCGGATATTACTCAACTGCTTATTCCAAAGAGCGATTGGGCATCGCCTGATCTCTTTCTCTATGAAGGGGAAGACAAACTTCATCTGAGCTTAGAAGGCGCAATTCAATACAGTGGATTGAACAGCATTGGTGGCGTGGTTCTGGGCTTTAGGATGATCCAACATGCGGTGCAACTCGCGGCGGGTGAGCAGTCTTTGCAACGTGATGGCATCAGTGTTTATACCGCGTTCCCTGGACGTGGTGCTCAAGATGCTTTTGAGTACACATGCCGCGCACTGCGTGATAGGCGCTATTGCTGTGATACCACATTGCATCACCCTGCAGCGCAAACCGGACAACGTGGTCAGTTCTTGTTTACGCTTCGCTTGAATGAACAGTCTATGGTGATGACGCCAGCAGACGGGCTTCCAAGAAAAAGCTATTTTGAGGCCGACAGACACGCACAAGAAGGTCGAGAGGCAGCATTGAGATGGCGTGATGAGAAGATTAACTTCGCCAATACGCTCTTGAGCTTGTCGCCAGAAGAGTGCTTACGCGTGTTGTAATTCTTTGTTCTCACTTACAGAATGAGCTCAAAAACACAATGAACAACAAGAGGTCGCTCGCTTTCAAGTGGGCGACTTTTTTGTATCAAGCGCTAACGGAAAGCAGATTCCTAGTCGCGCTTAGGCTTGCTGGAATGACTCACTTTTAGTTTAGTGCGGTAGTCTAAAGTCTATGAGTTTCAGCAATCAACTTAAGCTGCCCGATCTCAATCCGCGACACATTTAGGCACGCAGGTGGTGCAGTTTTCAAAGCATTACACAGCTTACACTGACACGAAGTGATATAATTTTTGCCCAAAGCTTTGAAGAGCTAATGAATTAAAGGATGAGTACGATGGAAAAAACGATCTCGTTGGTACTTGGCAGTGGTGGCGCAAGAGGCTTGGTTCACGTTGGAATCATCCGTTGGTTAATTGAGCATGGCTATCAGATAAAATCCATCTCTGGTTGTTCAATTGGTGCACTTATCGGTGGTGTTTACGCGGCGGGTAAATTGGATGAATTTGAAGAGTGGATCACCAGTATCGACCAATCGAATATGGCGATGATGTTGGATTTTTCATGGCAGTCGAGTGGTATCTTCAAAGGGGACAAGATCATCGATACACTGCGTGGATTGATCGGTGAGATTTCAATTGAAGAACTGCCTATCCCTTATACCGCAGTTGCCGCTAACGTCGCCGATGAAAAAGAGGTTTGGCTGCAATCAGGCTCTCTGTTTGATGCCATTCGCGCTTCTATCTCTTTGCCATTGTTCTTCACTCCTCATGTGATTAATGGCGAAGCGCTGATTGATGGCGGGGTACTCAATCCCGTACCGATTGCGCCTACCTTTGGTGATAAGACAGACTTTACTCTTGCTGTGAACTTAGGCGGCGAACCTGAAATTGTTCAACAGGAAGTGATACCTGTTTCCCTACCAACAAAAGAGAGCAACCTGCACGAAAAGGTTGTTCACTTTATCGATAATCTCGGTAGCAGTGTAAAAAGTAAAATGAGCTTTAACTTTGCAGCCTACGACATTGCCAACCAAGCGTTTGATGCGATGCAATCGACCATTGCTCGCCAAAAATTGGCCGCTTATCCTGCCGATATTACGCTTGAGATCCCACGTAATGCCTGTGGCACCTTAGAGTTTGATCGCTCACAAGAGATGATAGACAGAGGATACCATTTGGCACAGGCTAAACTGGGCAATCGACTTTAATGTATTTGCTGCTGAATGAGGATATTTATGGAAACTGAACTAAAAGAGCTTGAACTCCACGAGCTTATGGCAACAAAAGATGTCATCGTGCTTACCAGCTCAGAAGTGGCTGCCGTATCTTGGCTGATAGAGTGCTATCAAGAGAACGCTGATATTCAGATTATCGAGAACGCACACCAGCTAGATACTGAAGCGATTGTGGTGCAATGCCGAGACTGCCTGAGTGAAAATAAAAAGGTCATCCTCACCGCGCAGTTTCGTAGCCAGCTCCCTATCATCAATCTCGCTTCACTGTGTAATGAGAAGCGCAAGTCATTGATCAATATTGAGTTGTTAGGCTGGGATGAAGAGACTCGCCTTCCTCAGTCTTATACTAGTTTCTAGATCATAGCAGTTTCTAGCTTATAACGGTTTCTAGTTAACCGCATTCGCTATATAGCAGCCGTTTTAGGTAGCAGACAATGTAAGCGCATTACTTCAAATGTCTGCCGCCATCTAGGTGTAAGGTTCTTCCTGTCATGTAGTGACTGGCCAACACAAACTTGATGCCATCGATTATTTCCTCAAAGCCCGCTTCTGTGGGAATCAGAGCTTTCTGCAGCGCTTTGGTCTTGTATGCCTCAGCGTCATGCTCATTAAACTTAATCATGGCTGGAGAGAGGGTATTTACTTTGACCTTGGGAGCCAGCATCGCTGAAAACGATAGCGTTAGGTTGTTGAGCGCCGCTTTACTGGCCGCGTAAGCAATGTGTTTTTTACTGCCTTTTTCTGCAACGTAGTCACTGATGTGGATGATGTCTGAAGTTTGATCGCCAGATATCAGTTGGTCTTTGAGTGTTAAATTGAACAGATAAGGCACGGTAGCGTGAATCGTCATCATCTGGTGCATGATGTGTGATGCATTTTCACTGGGATCTTTCTTGCTCTCAGGTTTCCAGTCCGAAGCGTTGTGTATGACGGCTCGAAGTGTCTTATATTCTTGACCAACATAATCAAGAAAGCCCTCTAAGCTGCTTTGTTGATAAAAGTCTACTTGCAGCAAGTCGGCTCCGTTGTCGCGCAACCGTTGCAGTTGAGGATAGTCGCTGCGGTAAGTGCCAACCACTTTGTATCCATCCGCTATAAGTTGCTGCGCCAATGCGAATCCGAGTCGCTTTCCCACGCCGGTTATCAATATCGTTTCACTCATCGTAAAAACTCAGCTCTGGTTTGAGGGTTAGTTTTGAAAATACCACCGAGAGCGGTTGTTGAGGTTTCAGAGTTTGCATCCATGACGCCTCTGGATTTAACGCAATAGTGAGTGGCTTTAATTGTCACGGCCACGTTTTCTGTTTCGACTAGAGTCTGTATCGCAACCAAGATTTGTTGTGTAAGGCGTTCTTGTACCTGAGGACGCTGAGCAAAGAATCGAACGATACGGTTTATTTTAGACAGCCCAAGAATCTTGTTTTCAGGTATATAAGCCACTTCCGCTAAACCATCGATGGTAATGAAGTGATGTTCGCACGTAGACGTTAAGTCGATATCCGATACCTTAACCATTTCATCAACCGACATTTTATTTTCTATAACACTGATTTTCGGGAAGTTATCGTAATCGAGCCCTGAAAATATCTCATGGACGTACATCTTTGCAATACGATGAGGTGTTTCAGCAAGGCTGTCATCGGTTAAATCCAGTCCAAGCGTACTGACCACTTCCGTCAAAAGTCCTTTGATGCGATTGTACTTCTGGTTGGGGTTCATTTCGCTCGGTGTCATTGGAGTTTCAAGTCCTCTTGCGAGCAAAGCTTCTCTTACTTTTTCGGCTTCTGTGTTCAGCATGACGCACTCCTTATGAATTATTGTCGTTGTCTGCTTCATAGCTCAGAGTGAGCGAAACAGAGTCAGCAAAACGTAGTACATGAGGCTTGTCGATTCTCACTTGAGCGTATTTCACCCAAGGATGGTCGATACAAATGCCGAGAACGTCACTGGTTAGCTTTTCCAAAAGCAGAAACCTTCCGGATTCGACATGTTGAATGATCTTCTTGCAGATGTTTTTGTAGTTAAGCGCGTTGTCCACATCATCAGAGAGGCAAAGGTTGTTCGCGGGGTAGTGGATCTCTGCATTGATAACAATGTCTTGCTGCTTGGACTTTTCTTCTTCGTTGAAGCCGATGAAGGTTCTTAGTCTCAGGTTCGTAATAGTGATAATGGCGTTGTGATTCATAACAGTGTCCAACCCTTAGAAAGTGAAGTCAGTTACGTGCTTGTTTTAAGAAAAGATCAGTAAAGCTCATGCGAATAAAATTTCAGTTGTTCCTATTGCAGCAGTTCTTTTTTCAGTCATGTACGGGCTAAGTGAAACTGAGCTCGAACGGGATGGGTTCGGTTTTCTGACTTAACTGATCGAAGTTTTCCCAGAGCTGCTGAAATGAGATGCCTAGAGTGGGGTGGCGTTCTTGCGCGGCAACATCGACTAACGGTCTGAGTACAAATGCGTATTCGGTGATTTCGCCTCTGGGTAGCTCTACGCCATCGATCATGCCTACTTGATTACCATAAAGAAGGATGTCGATATCCATCGTGCGTGAAGCATAGGCTTTGGTTTGACGCTTGCGATCATTCTCTGCTTCGATTTGATGTAGAACCTGAATCAGTTCGGCGACAGGAAGGTTACATTCAAACCTAACGACAAGGTTTAGGAAGTTGTCCCCCTCGAAACCGACAGGCTCGCAATCGTAGAAATTAGATATGTGCAGCGGTGCAAAGCGGTCATTCAATGCTTTGAGAGATTCTGTGACGTGGTGTTCGCGGTTAATGTTGCTTCCGATGCTGACGTAGACGTTGGCCATAGTATTTCCTTCCTTTTAAGGAGCCTATACGTCCAACTCGCGCTGAAGATCAGCTATGCATTCTCTTAAAAACAGGAAGATAAAAGAAAATAGGGTTCTGCCGCAAATCGCCTCTGATAGTGATAGAATCCCCGCATCAGAATTATCGAGAATCTAGGTATTTATAAACAATGTTTATCCATCACGTTAACGGCATCGACTGGCTGGTGATTACAGCTTTTGAAGAACTGAAAACTATGTTTATCGAAGATGCAGGTCCAATCCCATCTTACTTCTCGACCGCCAGCGAATTGAGCCTGATTGATCAAGCCAAGCGCAGTTATGGATTTTTACCTAAACTCCGCGGTGTGATCACCGATACCGGCACGTATCAAAGTGAAAATCTTGACGAAGATTTGAACCCACAGCTTGCGTGCATAGTGGAAGGGCGAGGTCGGGTGTTTATTTATCACGGCGACTATGTGGCTTTTGTCGATGACGAACAAACCTTCATTACCCGCATGGACTGAGAGTGATTCAGTTGGTTTAGAGCGGTTGATTGGTTAATTGATTAATTGATTGCGAATAAGCTGCTCTGTAGATAAAACTAAGGCCTCGCGTGTGCGAGGCCTTAGTTTTGAGGCTGTTACAATAAACCGATCTCTAACGGGTAATTGGATAGAAGTGTTCTAGTCCATGACAATTAGAGTCGTTACTGTCC
This sequence comes from Vibrio sp. FF145, assembly GCF_041439075.1. NCBI lineage: Bacteria > Pseudomonadati > Pseudomonadota > Gammaproteobacteria > Vibrionales > Vibrionaceae > Vibrio > Vibrio sp. FF145. The sequence goes on along the minus strand of NZ_JBGONH010000021.1, from coordinate 36,940 downwards.
TTACCAGATATCTTCGATTAAAGAGTCTTTAAGCTGCGCAGCTGCGGCAATGTTTTCTTTCGACATGTACTGTTTCACGTCGATTATCTCTTTCTCTGCATCCGAGTTTCCGTATTCCTGCGCGACTTCAAACCATGCTAGCGCTTTAACAAAATCGCTCCATGTACCGTGACCATTACGGTAGGCGTAACCAACGGAATATTGACCATAATCGTTGCCCTGCATTGCGGCGTGAGTGTAATACTCTAATGCTTTTTTTGCGTCTGTAGTTTTGAAACCACACGGTTTTTTGTATCGCGTAGAAGAGTAAATATCACCCATCTTCACATAAGAAAGTGTATGTTCATCTTCTTCAATGGCTTTGCTAAATAATTGCATCGCTTTAGAGCAACTCTTTTCAACGCCTTGTCCATTTAGGTAAGAAATACCCAAATTGTACATAGCACTTGCATCGCCTAAGTTAGCCGATTGCTCAAACCAATACGCAGATTTGGAGAAGTCTTGAGTGACGCCTTGACCTTCATCGTATGAAAATGCGAGTTGATACATAGCGTCAGAATACCCCGCTTTTGCAGAAGCTAGGTAATAATCGTTGCCTTTCTTTAGGTCGATAGGTGTACCTTCACCATCAAAATACATTACGCCTAATGAGTAGAGCACATAAGGGTCTTTGCTGGTTTCAGCTTTGTGGTACCAAGCCAGTGCTTTTTCGTATTGCTCTTCGTAGTAATAATTATCTGCCAAGGTAATCATCGCTTTTACCTCACCAGATTCCGCTACTTGATTCATGTACTCATATCCGCGTTGTAAGTTCTCTTCATACATTGAATCTTCAATTAAAAGGTTAGCAGCCTGCATTAGCAATTCGTTATCGCTAGACGTTTCTGCGTTCTTTAAAAGTGCGAGTTCTTCGCCTTCAAAAGCTTCTATCTCAAGATCGTATGCAAAAGTGCTAGCGGATAGCAGCAGCGACAGTGACGTTAAAAAAGTACAACTTTGTTTTATCATTTAAGCCATTTCTTATATTAGTAATGTTTCACATGAATATAACAAAACAGCTTTGAAAATAAAGGAAATTTCGGGCTATCGAAAACCGAATTCACGACAATGAGACCTAGGGCATCTCAATATACTGGAAGCAACCAAGACTGGTTAATAAACGTTGACCCAAGCGATTAACTCAATGGCTTAGGCGCGGAAATTAGGTGGCACTGAGTCAGTAGCAATGGACAGAGCTCTATATGTGCCGATAATGATCTAGAGGTCTTTAAACCCAAGTTATCGTGACACTCATTACCTGACTGGCAGCTTGGTCTTTGTTTTTACCTGACCGAAGGCGAAGCTGGATTCAATCGAAGCAATATTGGGCAGGCGGGTTAATTGCTTGCGGATAAACTGCTCGTAGCTTTTTAGCGACTCGCTGACTACATGCAATAGGTAGTCGTGATTGCCCGTCATTAGAAAGCACTCTAACACTTCATCAATCACTTCGATGTGCTGTTCAAAGTCTCGCATGTTCTCTTCTGTCGGCTTTTCAAGTTTCACCAACACAAACACATTGACTGGCAGGCCACACGCTTCTTGGTCAACACTGGCGTGATAGCCGCGAATAATCCCTTGTTTCTCTAATGCTCGAACTGGCGACGACACTGTACAAAGCCAATACCAAGACACACGATCTTTGGGCATTGACGGTTGATGGCCTTTCAGAGCTCGATAAGAGCGACCGAATCGCTTGGTTTAACGCCAAACGTTTTTTGTCATTCCAGATCGCTAAGATCTTCGACAATCTGCAAAACCCAATGCGCGCCACTTACCAGTCTATTGCCACCAATAATGGTAATTTTGCATCCAAAGGTGCGTATCCTATCTTCGATAATGTCGCTGCTATTTTCTCTGCGAGCCCTGTGATTACACGTACCGCGACCTATTTGTTTGCGTGTACAGAATGGATTGAAGATGCGTTTAATGGTAAGGAGCCGCTGCACGATATTTACTCTCGACTGCTTAACCCAACATCGATTTCACTGGCTAACCACATGGTTGATATTGAGGCAGGCTCTAGAGCCAATGAGTACCTCGCATGGAACTTTAACTCGGGGATGGCCGCTATTGATGGGTTGTTGAGCCATCTACTTGGGTATGAAGACATTGTCTTAGCTTCACGCAATATCTACGGCGGTTCTTACCAACTGTTGGAAGATTGGTTTGGCAAGCCTTCGAACCTGAATGTCGCGGTAGAGTGGGTGGATGGTTACTCCGGGGATGAGTTTGCGACGCGACTTGATGAGGTTGCCGATAAATACGCAGATCGCATCGCTGCGGGTAAGAAAATCTACGTCTACCTAGAGTCACCGTGTAACCCGCATGGACACGTGTTAGATGTTGCTAGTATCAGTAAAGCAGGTCACTCTCGTGGTTGGGATGTGATTGTTGACTCGACAGTGGGCACGCCTTTATTACACCCAGTACTGAAACGTGATGATGTGATGGAAAGACCCGATTATGTTATTCACTCTTACACCAAAGAACTGGCGGGTTCTGGCACCACAACTGCTGGGGTTGTGATTGGCCGTAACGAGACCATGTTTATTCCAAAAGGAGAGGAGGTCACTTTCACCAAACCTAACGGCGATGAGGTCACCATTCCATGGAACGAAACGCTGTTTTGGAATGTGTATTACATCAAAGGCGCATTCTTAGATGCAGACAAAGCGTTTGAAGTGCTCAATGGTATGAAAACGTATGAGATGCGAGTGGTGCAAAAAACGATTAATGCACTGACTCTGGCGAAGATCTTCGATGCCCACCCAGACATCAATGTGTCGTGTCCAGCTTTGCCAGACAGTGATAACTATGAGCACTGCCAGAACAACATGTACTTGGGTTTGCCAGCCGCGCTTTTCACTATCGATATGGAAGGCAACGGCGACCGTGCACCAATCAATCGAGATGGGTTTAAACAGTTCTTCGACATGCTTGAGCCCGCTATCGGCATGCAAGTGAGTTTAGGGCAAACCAATACGGTGGCCTTATGCCCAGCACTGACCACGCACTCAGAGCTCAGCGATGAAGCGTTAAATGAAGCAGGCATCAAGCCAACCACAATGCGTATCTCTATCGGCTTGGAAGATCCGCGAATGTTCATCGCTCACATTATCGAGGCCGCTAAATTGTCGATTGACCGCAAACACGCAGACTTCTCATCGAGTTTCCCGAGTGGTGACAGTATCGATGAAATTTATATGCAAACCTACATGGATGTGCATCAGATGTTTGTGAAGAGCTTGCCGAAGTTTGAGCAACTTACTCAGTAAGCTGAGTTATTAAGGAAAGGTGACAATCACTTATTTGGTATACGGTGGCCATTGTTGTAGTCCAGTCATGACACTTAGGGTGATGTAAAAATGCCCACCAAGTTGGCAGGCATTAATTGATGCTAATTTGCATAGAAAGCTTAGGAAGCTTTGGATGTTTTGGAAACTTCGTGTTGTTCAATCATGAAGGCAATGGCTTCATCGCTTAAACAAGATTTACTCACATATTGGCGCTGCTTTCCAATATGAAGGATAAAGCCGAGATCGGTCTGTTCAAGTTGGTCGATGTCACGCCAAGCGATAGTATTGGTGGCTTTACGGTTTTTATAACTCACACCATCAGTATCCCCTGAAAAGACCACTTTGCTGCCAGCACCTGAGCTGATTTTTTGTCGCCATAACCACCAGGTTCTCTTGCAATATACACTGAACGCTTCAATCACACTCAAAACGATAAAAAACCAGCCTACGTAGCCACTAGGTAACAGTTCAAACTCCAATAGAACCCAACCAAAAATAAGAAACAAAAATGCCTTTAAATAGGCTTTTGGAAACTGAGTCGGAAGGCTAGTTTGGTCATAACACTCTGCGAAAAACGTTTTGTCGAGGGTGTATTCTGTGGTGAAACCGGGATCTTTAGGCATGTGTGGCTACTTTGTAGTTCTTTGTTGAGGCGCATTATATCGCTTCACGCTGGTTTGTCTTAGCGGTTTCATTCCCTTTTGTAAATCAATAATACTGAATGCGCTTGTTCATGCCAGAGTCAGTTGTTATTTCAATTGGTGTTAAATGATGTTGTTGAGGATTTACTTCTTAACTTAAGTATCCATTCTGTAAATCTTATTTCTCATACGATGGTTATTGGCATATGCCATTAATGGGGCGTATGCTGAACTTCTGATCATCAATAACAGGAAGTTACTATGTTATACGCAATACCTTGTCGTGACCTTCATGTCGGCAACCATTTTGCCCGTTCTCCACAGATCGCGATTGTCGATGAGCAACAACAAATAAAGCATCTTATTCCTTTGGTTGAGTCAGACAGCCCGTGCAATAAGAAGAAGCAATGGATGTCCGTCGTTAAATCTTATGATGTGAAAGCTGTTGTGGTTCGTCACATCGGGAAGAAAATGCTGTCGCGCTTGTTCAATCATGACGTTCGCGTTTTTACATCTAAAGGAAAAGCCGAAGTTACCACTCTGGATTTTAGCAATCTACAAGAAGTAAACGACCTCGATTATGGTCGCGAGTCGCGAAATAGCGGGTGTAGCAATAAAACGTGCGGCGAGAAAGGGCACAAAAAACAAGCTTCGATTTTAATGGCACAGCCTAATCAGCTAGGCGCTATTCGAGGGTTCCGTAAATGACCTTTTTGTTGACGCTATTGGGGTTTGTCGGAGTCGTTACACTGATGGCGATAGGCGTGATTTTTTCGCGCAAGCCAATCAAAGGCAGTTGTGGAGGACTCGCACAGTTAGACATTGAGCGCGAATGCAATTGCAAGGATGTGTGTGAAGGGCAAAGCCGAAAGTTGTATCAGATTACTGAGCCATCAAGCTAAGTATCAAGTTAAGTATCAAGAGTTCTCGCTCGCTGAGTTAAATAACTTCTGGCTAACACGTGAATTAACTGCCTTGAATCACCAACGCATGGCCGTTGACGATGCACTTGGCGACTTTGGCTCTTGCACGCTTGATGATGTTGCCGAACGTTTGGCGAGACACCTGCATCTGCTCGGCGGCTTCAAGCTGGCTCAATCCTTCTTGATCAGCCAAGCGTAAGGCTTCTAACTCTTCTAATAGCAATTCTTCTTTATGAAGCTCGTCCATAGGAACGCCATTAGGCTTAAAACATGAGTAAGCCGCACGGGTACATAATTGACGATGTTTTTTTGGTCGAGCCATATCAATCTCTAGGAATCTAAGGGTTCACAGGAATAAGGGTAAGTATGAAGGTTTTCATTCCTCACAACCATCGCCGTTGCCAAGTGTGCAGCCAAGGTTTTTTCACAGACAGCCCCATTTGTTTTGAAGCTGTTGGTGAAGGCGAGACTTTGGCTCAGTACGAAACGCTAGCTAAGCATGAAACGCCAGTTAAGCATGAAAATTTAACTAAGTATGAAGCTATAGCCAAGATTGTACCAACAGATAAAGCTGAGGGCTACGACGGTATTATGCAGGGGGGTATTGTTACTGCGTTACACGACAGCGCGATGTTGTATTGCTTGTTCCATAACAATATCAATGCGATGACGGTGAGTTTAACTTCTCGCTTTCACCATCCAATCGCCATTGGTCAGGAACTCGAAATTCGCGCTCAATGGGTGAAAAGCAGACGTAATCTTTATTTCCTCGAAAGCCAAATTACGCAGTGCGGGAAGTTATGTTCGTCGGCAAAGAGTCAGTTCATGTCAGCACCGCCTAGATTTGATCTGAACTAGAAGCTTTGTTCTTTTTGAAGTATTTGAACGCTGCCCAGACGGCATAAGCCGAAACACCTACGATCAACGCTGAGCGAAGTAGAATAGGTGCATCATGCTCAAGTTGACTAACATGCGGCACAATACTGGCGAACAATCGACTGGTAAAAAGCAGCCCCATTACTAACATAACAATTTTATTCATGTGACCTGCCGTTCAATAGGGTACGTTGCACAGAAACAGTTATGGGGTGGGCTACACGGCCAAAAAACTATTCTGCTCGGAATAAAATCATGCGCTTCTCAAGCTTGGTCGTCAACGCGATATCAGCTTAAAGCCAGTAAGCTAAAGTTTCGTTTTTGAAAGCGAGGGGGATTGCAAGTGAAGAGGGGATTGAAAGGGGAAAGAAGAGTGATGCGCTAGGGCCTATTCTTCAAACTAAAATGCCACCGCAAATCTGCAGTGGCATTTGAATGACAACAAACCATCATGTAAATCTTTAATTACAGCTCTAACAGTTTGGCTAATTCACGCTCTTCGAGCAGCTCTTCAATGCGTTGACGAGCCTTAGGCCCTTCTGCTTGTGCTTTGGTTGACTTGCCGGCTTTTTTACTGCGGCTCGTTTTTGTTTTTTCCTTAGTTGTCATCGGTAACCTTCCTTGTATTTTCTATCTTACAGGTTGCATGTCTCTTTTAGTGCTTTACCTGCTTTAAATGCTGGTGTTTTTGACGCTGAGATTTGAATCTCTTCTCCAGTTCTTGGATTGCGACCAGTGCGAGCAGCGCGGCTATTCACTTTAAAGCTACCAAATCCAAGGATAGATACATCGTCGCCATTAGCAAGCGTAGTCGAGATGCCTTCAACGAGTGCATTGAGTGCTGTGCCTGCTTGCTCTTTTGAGATGTCAGCAGAAGTTGCGATGTGTTCAACTAATTGAGATTTGTTCATGTTTTAAATTCCTTGTCGAGTTCGTCTGGCGTTTGGTTTTTGCAAACTATTGGTTAAATATGACCAATATGAACTGAAGTTATGTCATTGCTAGGATTGAACTTTGTAAAGTAACAAACGAAGTTGATTATAAAAACATATCACGCCTCATTCAATGCAAATCATTGACTATTACTTGTTTTCGGCCAGTTATGGACAGTGAGTCATGAAAATGAACATCGTTTTGTTTAAATTAATTCATGATATCAATTGAAAGTTAATATTTTGCTGTATGTAGAACAGACAAAAAAGCCCAGCGTGTGTGCTGGGCTCATGCTTTTTTGAAGCAATCTGTTTTTTAAAGCAATCGAGTATTTGAAGCGGTTTTGTACTCGGAGCTAACGCAACGAAAATTATTTAGTAATAAAGATCTGTTCCGTTTTTAGCGAAGTCATCGAGCGAACTTGGCGCCAAATGTAGTAGAAGATACCTAACATCATCAACATACTTGGTATAGCGATGGCCGGGTAGCTGTAAAGTGTCAACTTACCCAATTCTTCATTAAAAGCTGCAGTACCTGCTGGGCTAGTCACAATCCAAGTCGCTAGAAAGTAGTTCATCGCAGAAGAAAATGCGAAGGTACTAGCGAATAGGTAGTTTGACTTCATTAGGCAACGATTAAACTCTGCTTGGTTACCAAACTCTCTTAAACGCTCTTCGATTAGAGATATGTTTAACAGTGCAGGCGTGAAGATAACTTTTTGGATAAACGGGTAGCGAGTGAAGGTTGAGCCAAGAACCGCTAAACCAATTAGGCCGGGTATTAATGCTTCTTTTAATGCTAACCAACGAGTATCAAGTTCGAAGAAGCCGATACCGCCGGTTAATAATACGCTGACAAAGCCAAGTGCCGCGATGAAGTTAAACTTCTTGTTGCGGACTAACTCCATACCACCGTAAGCAATAGGGAAGGCAAGCGCGACAAGTAGTGCTAAGCCAGTTCCTAGGTGTTCCTCTCCACTGAACTTCATTAAGATGAATGAAGGAAGAAAGACGTTAAATACGACTTCGAAAAGAGGACTCGATTTTTTGTTTTCTGTGCTGCTCATAATTTCTAAATACATTATGTTATGGATTTATTCTCAGGGATTGTTGTTTACCTCGCTCAAGATGTAAAGCCTTAAGACGTCATGCTGTGTAACGACATGTGACATCAACGACATCTCTGAACTTATAGAACGCGTAATTCAACACTTTCGTGTCTGAGTTCTCGATTAACTTGGGGCTTATGGTGTGAAAGCCGTTGCTTGCTGAGTCAATTTATATGAACGCCATAGCTAAGCTTTCGCGTTTTTCTGCAGTGATCCACATTCATCAAGTTACCTAAGGCTGCAAACGCATATCCATATAATTGGAAACATGTATGCCAAGTTGCTTGTGATATTTGGGTTATGTTATAACATAACCCAAATATCACTCTTACTGAGAATAACGTTCGTATCGGTAAGAGGAAAACAACAAGCATGTATCAAGGAGATGACGTAATGAATGCCGTGTTAACGAAACCTGTGACAACCGATAATAATCAGCCACTTAACATTGGTTCTGCTGCAAGTATCAAGGTTCATGCGAATCATGCTCCATGCTATAGCGCTTCTGAGCAGCCAACGGTACTGGCAGACATCTATCAAAGCAATGTCAATATTGCGATTTGGCAGCGTACATTTGATGAAGATTTAACAATGGCAATCAGTGAATTTATCGCCTTGAATCCAAACTTCAGTAAATCTATGAGCCTGTCTCCAGACAACGCCTATGAGAAATTGGAGTTTGCTACCGACGAAACCGCATCTAAAGCACTACTAGAAAACATGGTAGAGCTGGTGGATATGTTCTGTTGTTTGTTTGATCTTGAAGAAGTAGGGCTCCGTTTAGCGGTTCTGAATAAAGCGATGTGTCCACGCTTCCATGTTGACCAAGTCCCTTGCCGTTTAGTGACTACCTATCATGGTGTTGCCACTCAATGGCTGCCAAACGACTTGGTCGACCGTACGAAGCTAGGAAGAGGGAGTAACGGAAAGCCAGATTCAGAGTCAGGCTTGTACAGTCATGAGTCGGATATCGAGCAACTTTCGAGTGGTGATGTGGCATTGCTTAAAGGGGAGCGATGGAGTGGCAACGAAAACGCGGGTCTGGTGCATTGCTCACCCGTAACTTCATTTAACGAGACGCGATTGTTGCTGACGTTAGATTTTGGTTAGTCGCGCTCTATTCGCGAGACGATTTTTAGAAGTCGTCGGCTTACCCCTTTTGTACATCCGGTTTTATACTCGTCAAACCTATTAATTTACGCCAACACTGTCAGCATAATGATGAGCAGCGCCGCTAAAGCTAGTACGCCTAACGCACGCCATTGAGAAACAAACGCAACACTGCCATTAAGTTCGATTTTTCTTTGGAAGCCAGTGACCATTGCCCAAGTTAATGGTTTTGAGCGTAATTTATAGAACAAAACGGCAAGGACGTGTACCGCAATCAGAGTTGGAAGTACTTTTATCATAGTGAGGTGAATGTTTTCTAATAATGAAAATACGGAGTCATTCAACCAGATATTTGCATAGGGTAAGTGATCAAGAAGCCCTGCTAAGGCTAAACCAGAAACACACTGAATAGTTAAAGCTGATAACAGTGTAACAACCATCCAACCGCCAGCAGGATTATGGCCTGGCTTTTCTTTTTCTTTTCCTAATAAATAACGAACTACTGATTTAGGTGATCGTAAAAACTGTCTGAACCGGCTCGTTTCGCTACCCACCCAACCCCAGACCAATCGCCAAACGATTAATGTCATAAGTGCTAGCCCAAGTTGAACGTGGGGTCCATTACCTGAAATGCCCGATGCCATTAACCCCATGAAAAGCGCCGCTTGCGTCCAATGGTATAGGCGAGTTGATAGATCCCAAATCTTCATAGTTTCACTCTCTCTTTTGTTTATTTAATCTCTGTTCGCTTTACAATAATTTACACAGTAATAGTTGCAATTGCAACTGTTGCTGTGTAAATTGAATTTATCAAGGAAACACAGGCATCAAAGAAGCACAGACATCAAAGAAACACAGACATCAGAGCAAAACGGAACACCGAAACGAATCATCGATGTCTGTATCGAAACCAGACAACAAAAGCTATATGAAGCGAGGAGAGATCAATATGAACAAGAGAATGATTCACAAGAGATTGGTGAGCCTACTGTGCACTACAACCGTTTTACTTAGTACCCACGCTTGGGCATCACAAGATCATTCGAGCCAAATTGAACAGCGCCAATACGCATTTACACAAGTTGAAACCTTGATTGAGCAAGCCAAAGACTTATTAGATGGCAACGATACGAGTTGGCAGGTATTAGAAGAAACGAGTTTAGAGTTAACAGCTCATAGCGAATTGTTACTGACGTCATTTCCGGTGGGCAGCCAAGAGGGAAGTAAAGCTAAAGAGAGTGTGTGGAGTGAGCCTGAAAAATTCGAACGACTACTAAGTCAAATGAATCAAGGGTTCCAAGAACTCTATCAAGGTAGCCAACAAGGTGATGTATCACTGGTGGAATCAGGATTAAAAGCAGCGCAGGCGACTTGCAAAAGCTGCCATCGTTCATATCGCTCACGTTGGTAATAACATTCAGTTCGCTCAATTAACTAACTAACCCCATTTAACCAGTTAAAACTATTTAGCCAAAAAGGAACAAAATATGAAAATGAGTGTGTTTATAACACTAGCCGTTTCAATCATGTTTTCTGCTTTCACAAACGCAGCAGACTATGCCGTTGCTCTAGGCTACGCTGATGTGAATGTTCAACATTTGGGCTACAAACTGTCTGTGACGAATAACTAGTAGTCGTTGGTTGTTGAGTTAGTATTGGGTAAGTGAAAATACAATAACTGACAAAACTAATAGTTAGTAAAGTAATTAAATCGATTATTAACTAACCCCAATTTCGGTGAGATCTAAGTAATCGAATATAAGTGTTGATCTGAAGGAAATAAGAATGCCGTTGGGTTCAAATGACGAGAAATAAAGGGCTGAACGTTATGTGTTGGGTCCTTTTCTATTTTTCGTCTAGGTAACAACACTATGTTGAGCGTATTTAACTTAATTACCCTTCAACAGGCTGTTCGGTATGATTTTCCATACAATCAATGATTTGCTTGGTGAATGTCTCGCTATACGTGCCCCTACTCACATATATTGCTGATATTAACCTTGGATGGTTTATTAATTTATTTTAAAGCGTAAAATAAATGGTGCTTGCAAACTGTGTTGGTGACAAATTTGTCACCACGGTTTTTACTTCCAAATTATAGGTTTCCTATGTTCAAGAAACTCTCGCTTAAAAATAAGCTGGCGATCTCTGCCAGCATGGCCATTATCCTGGGGGGGATTTTGGTCGAAGTATTGTCTTTTCGTGCTTCATTGCAACGGTTGGATATTGAAGTTGAACAGCGCTTAGAAGGTGCATCAGCTTCTTACAATCAATATGTATCGGATTGGATCTTATCCAAAGAACGTGCGCTTATTTCACTTTCGAAGGAGTCAACACAAGAAAGCTTGGTGACCCACCTGAAGCAGGTTCGTGATTCAGGGTCGTTTGATAATGTGTTCTTAGCGTTCCCTGATGGCTCGCAAAAAAATGCGAATGGCGTAGTGTTGCCACCGGGCAATGATGATCCACGCGTATGGGGTTGGTACACCAATGCGGTTGCGAACCCAAGTAAGGTGTTCATGGATAACCCAACGGTTGCTGCGGCAACTGGGGCGAACGTTGTTTCATTAGGAACAGCAATGCAACTGCATGGCCAGCAGGTCGTTTTAGGTGCTGATGTAGAAATTACCGACATTCTAAACAGCCTTGAAAAAGTGATTCTTCCAGGCGAAGGCTACATGTTTATCGCGACCAACAAAGGCACGGTTTACACGCACGCTGATACAAAGTTGCTGAACGAGAACATTAGCTCGCTAGGGCTAGATTTTTCTGATGTACAGAAGGCACTGACTAGCGGTAAAGACACGGCTATCGAGTTAAATGGCAGCGACTATGTTCTGTACGCACGTGCGATTGATGGTACAAGCCTGATTACTATCAGTGTTGTTAATCATGACTCTTTGGTTGCACCGTTATTTGATGCGGTGATCGGTCAAGTGTTGGTGACACTGTTGGTTGTGATTGTATGTACCATATTGTTTAACCTGCTGTGTACTATTCTGTTCCGTCCGTTGAACCATGTGTCTCAGGCACTGGCGCAGATCGCTAATGGTAGTGGTGATTTAACTCAGCGTATTCATGTTGAGAACCAAGATGAAGTAGGAGAACTAGCACAGAACTTCAACACTTTTGTAGGAAGTTTACAGCAGTTGATTGGTCATATTCGTGGGCAATCAGAGCAGCTTAACAGCCAGTCAGAGAAAAGTACTCAGCGAGCGAATCGTTCGGTGGATGAGCTTAATCATCAACAGCAAGAGATCACCATGGTGGCGACGGCTGTAACGGAAATGGCGAGTGCAACGCAAGAGATTGCATCGCATGCTGAGCAAACCGCAAAAGCGGCACAAGACTCTGCGACAAGCACTAATAGCGGTCACGCCTTGGTTGTCGATACTAAAGGTTCTATCAATAACCTCGCCAATGAAGTGAACGAGGCGGGCAACGTGATCAGCGAGCTAAACAAGCATGCTCAAGAGATTTCAACGGTACTTGCTACGATTCAAGGTATTGCAGAGCAAACTAACTTGCTTGCTTTGAATGCTGCGATTGAAGCGGCGCGTGCTGGTGAACAAGGTCGCGGTTTTGCTGTAGTTGCAGATGAAGTACGTGTGCTTTCTCAACGAACTCACTCTTCAACAGAAGAGATAAAGTCAACGATTGATGTTTTACAACGCACAACGGCTCAAGCGGTTGATCTTATGGAGAGCAGCTCGAAACTGGCAATACATTCCGTCGAAGATGCCGACCGAGCTTCACATGCGCTAGAAGAGATCAACACAGCGGTGGCTTTGATTAGTGATATGGCGACTCAAATTGCTACCGCAGCAGAAGAGCAAACGCACGTGACGGGTGAAATTACTCAGAACATTACGACCATTAAAGATGTTACCGACCACTTAGTTGTGGGCGCACAGGACAGCTTAACTGAGTCGAACGAACTTAAGAGCCAAGCCGCTGGTTTAAGTGACAAAGTGGCGACTTTTAAGCTTGCTTAACTGTTTCACTCACTGATGCCTGATCAGTGAGTGATTGTTAAGCAATAAGTCAAAGCGACGTAGATTACGTCGCTTTTTTTGTATTTGTGAACCATACAATTCTCTATGAATCAGTTTCTGAAAACTCTCTAAGCGCGCTCATTGCTTCGTCTGCTTTCTCTTTCTGAACGAAGATATGGTCGTGGTAATAACCAGCAATTACGTTGGCGCTAATGCCGTATGAACCTAGCTTGGTGGCAAAAGCCGCTGTTAATCCAACCGCTTCAAGACTCGAGTGGACCGATAAAGTTATCAGGCTAAATACACCGTCGAAATTTAACTGCGCTTGAGTCGCAGATTCCTCTGTTAGGACCAAGGTTAACCCTTCCTTTTCACGAAAGGTCGCGATTGGTTCGAGTTGAACATAATCTGCTAATCCCCCGTCTACAGTACAAAAAACATAATCACCTTCAATGAGATCTGGTGACATGGACTTTAGCAGAATGTCTAAATCGGTAATGGCGGTCATCGTCTTTTTCCCTGCGTAATCGCGTTTGTTTATGGTGTTGGGTCATGCAGCAAGATAGAATTTAGTTTTGCACAAGTAAAATTAATAATACTTATTCCACATCAGTATCGTTAATGTCGAGATTCCTTCCATCTTGATGACATCGAACAAGTGCTGAGTGGTGAGATGGAGTGGGACTAAACTCATTATCTCTGTTGTGTTTTAGAAAAGCCTGGAGATTGTGTTACATTTAAGTTGATACACAACTGGAGATATCGATGATCTGGCTTTCAGTGAAAGTACTACAGATTGGACTTGTCTATGGATACAGGAAGTATCAAAAAACGAAAAGAGCTCCAGCTTAGGGGCTCTTTTTTTAGATGGCCTTGTTCTTATTAAAGTGAGACTTTCTTTTGGAACGTACAGTGTTGAAAGAAATGTTGTATTTGTCCGGTTTAATAACAGGCTATTCCTCTCAGTCTCAGTCTCAGTCTCAGTCTCAGTCTCCAACTCAACTTAGAGAAAACCAAAAAGAAAAAGTATGGCGAAAATAGAACAAGTTACCCCTCATATCGGTGCGCGAATCCATGGAGTCGATCTCGCCACATGCAGTGTGACTGAGCTCGATGAGGTTTATCAGGCGCTGATTACCCATCAAGTAATCTTCCTAGGTGATCAAGTACTCTCACCAGAACAACACTTGATGATTGCAGAGCGATTTGGAAAACTCGAGCCTGCGCATCCTTTCTTTCCTCGCGTCGAAAGCGCACCTCAGGTGAGTGTCATCGAAACAACCCGTGGTAATGCACCCATGGAAAGCTATTGGCATACGGATCTAACCTGGCGCAAAGTGCCATCGAAAGCTTCTTTGTTGCATGCTCAACATATTCCAAGCACCGGTGGGGATACGATTTGGTGTTCGATGACGGCGGTTTTCGAGTCATTAGATGAAGACATGAAAGCAAAGCTGAGAGGGTTGTCTGCGACTCATTCGCTGGTGGCTTTCGAGGGAGTTGAGTCAGATCAGATAGAGCTTGATTGGCACAAATCACTACTTAAAACCGCGCAGAAAAATCCACCTGTAATCCATCCTGTTGTTAAGAGCCATCCGGAAACCGGTAAAGAAACACTTTATATCAATGAACAGTTTACTCGTTATATCAACGAGCTCGACCGACAAGATAGTGATGCTTTACTTTACCAACTGTTTGAAATTGCACGACGCCCTGAGTTTCAAGTCCGTTTCAAATGGGACAAGGGATCAATGGCTATTTGGGACAATAGGGTAACGCAACATTACGCGGTGATTGATTACGGCGATACTCCAAGAAAGATGCATCGCGTTACAGTGACATAATGCAAACGAAGAGGCGCAGCACTTGCTAAGGCGCGTTATTGGTGTAGGCGTGAGCGTATAAATCTGAATCACTTAGGGATGTTGTCTGAGTTAAAGTATGAAACCGAGACTTTATTCATCTAAGTCATAATAAAATCAAAAGCGTTGATACATATTTGATTGAAAGCTCACTGCTCTGAGGTGATGTGTAATATACTCAGCGGAAAACATAAGAACCAACATCAAATTTTAGACTTTGTAAACGTTAGGGCTTAGTAAATAAAGTATTTGTATGAACGCGATTCGTAAAGTTTATCAGTACGCAGAACCTAACCTAACCCTTGTGGGTTGGATGGGCTTTGTCGGTTTCCCTGCTTACTACATTGTATGGGAATTCTTGTTTCCGCAACCCTATGAAAATTTAGCCGTGCGTCTGTTTTGCTCGGTATTGTTCCTTGGGATTGTTGTTCGTAATCGTATTCCATTTGATTGGCGAAAGTACCTTCCGGCTTATTATCAAGTCGCTATTACCCTCTGCTTACCGTGTTTTTTCTTTTACATGCTGCTGATGAATAACTGGTCCAACGTATGGGTTATGTCTTTCATGTCGGCTATTTTCCTCCATATTCTATTAGTTCACGTCACTCGAGTGATGTTTGCACAAACCTTCGCCGGGATAGGGATTGCTACCTTGTGTGCATGGGTGGCACAAGGCTTCTACTTAGAGCTCACAATGGATTGGACGCATGTGCCAATCTTCTTATTTATCTATTTGTTCGGTAACTTATTTTACTTCCGTAATCAGGTGGAACATGAGAATAAGGTGTCATTGGCGAAATCTTTTGGAGCTGGTATCGCGCATGAGATGCGAAACCCACTAAGTGGTTTACTGACATCTATTGATGTTATGCAGTCCATATTGCCGAATCCGAAAAGTGGTGGCCACCAAGGGCAATACGCTTTGAGTAATGAAGAAGTTATACAGTTACGTGAAGTGGGTGATGAAGCGATGGAGATTATTCACTCAGGTAACGAGACGATTGATCTGCTATTGACTTCAATTGATGAAAACCGAGTATCTCGTTCTACGTTCAAGAAACATTCAGCTCAAGCGGTGGTGGAAGGGGCGATAGATAGCTTTAACTATAAGCGCTCAGCTGATAAATCAGCGATCTCTTTAGATGTACAAAGCAACTTTGACTTCTTGGGTAGTGATACCTTGTTGAAGTACGTGATGTATAACTTGTTCAAGAACGCATTCCATCATCGCAGCCCTGAAGATTTTCATATTCATGTCACCATGTGCAGTGATGACGTGACCAATCAAATTATGGTTACCGATAACGGAGCTGGTATTTCAAACGATGTCATTCGACGTATCTTCCAGGATTTTTACACCACCGGCCAATCAGGTAACTACGGCCTAGGTTTGCCATTTTGTCAGAAGGTAATGCGGTCGTTTGGTGGAGAGATTAAGTGTAAGTCTGAGGTGGAACAGTGGACGCAGTTCACGATGACTTTTCCATCTTTGACTTCTCACTCTGTGAACGAAATTAAGAGTGAGCTCACTAAGCTAAAGACAGTGTTGATGGTGAGTGACCAGAAAGTACTCTCTGATAAAATTACTGAGACATCACGTTTTATGGGGTTTGACCTCACCGTATTAGACGTTGTATCAGCACTTAAAAATAAGGAATATCAATTTGAGTTCGACTTTATTTTCGTTGATATGGAGGGCTTAGATTTAAGAGCCAATTACCTCGATAGAATTGAATCTTTGCTATCGTTCACTGAAGCGAGAATCATCTATTTGTATGAGCATCACCCCATTAAGCGTGTTCGTAACGTTGCTTTTGAACCGATTTGGGTGGAAACACAAGTTTGGCTACTGAATACCAAAGCCACCATCGAGCGCTTACTTTTCGATTCCAATTACGTGTTGCCGTCGGTTGCTGTGAAACCACTAGAGGCGACTAATAAACGTACGATAATGGTGGTGGATGACAACGAATCTTTGCGCCGTTTTACCGCAATGTTATTGGAAAAACAGGGCTTTGACGTTGTACAGAAAGAAGATGGCCAACAAGCGTTAGATGCTTTGGATACCGAGGATGTTGATTTGATTCTGATGGATATCGAGATGCCAATTATGGATGGTATTGAAGCTTCTCGTCGAATCCGCAGTGCAGCCAAAGAATACTCTACAGTGCCGATTATTGCTCACACAGGCGACAGTTCCCCAGTGACATTGGAAAAAATGGAATCGTCAGGCATGTCAGATTTTATTGTGAAGCCAGCGGATAAAACCCGACTGTTCGATAAAATTGCACACTGGATTTGATTGGTTGTACCGCCCGGTTATCCAGCTGAACTAAATAGATAAATAGATAAATAGATAAATAGATGAACACAAGAAAGAGCTCAGCAATTCGCTGGGCTCTTTTTGTATCGCGACATGATAGCGTCTATTCAGTCCTGCCGTTTGTGTTAGTTATAGAATTGGTGTGTACAGAGTTATACGAACTCTAACTCTGGGTGATGGTACGCTTCGTGACAAACTGTGAGCACATGGTCAATGTCTCGTGGTGTCATATCGGCATTCACTGAAAATCGGATGATGTTCTTGTTCTTGCCCGTAGCGGGGCGGCAGAACACCGCACCGAACACATTCCGTTCTTCGAGGAAATCGCGAACACGTTCAGTGTTTCTTTCACTACCACATTCTAATGCCACAATTTGAGACTCGCTGCGGATATTAAAGCCAATTCGTTTTAGACCCGTAGTCAACGATTTAGCACGCTGGAACAGAGCCTGTCGTTTATCATCTGCACTTTTGATTACCTCTAATGTTTTCTCTAAACGGACCACCTCTTGTGGTAACACGGTCGAGCTGAAAATCGCGGGATAAGCAACAAACGGTAAGGTTTCTGAAAGTAGTTTTGGTCCAAGGAGCGCGCCTGCACGATAAGCAAAGGTTTTAGCCAAACTTACGGTGATGAAGTCGACTTGCTTTGTAAGGCCCAATGCGTGAACTATGCCGGCACCATTTTCCCCATGCGTGCCCAATGAATGCGATTCATCAACGACGACGGCACAATCAAACTCCTGCGCCATTTCGTAGATGTCGCGTAGTGGGGCGATGGTCCCAATGGTACTGTAAACCGAATCGACCACAATAACGCCTGAGCCGTGGCGCTCTAACTGTTTACGCAGGTGATTCATATTGTTATGCATAAACGGGTGGGCGATGCCGCCAGCGGCACGAATGCCTTCCCATAGCGACATATGGGCAAAAAAGTCGATATACACCGATGTGTCCGGCGGGCAGATGGTTTGTAATAGTCCTATATTGGCCGCCCAACCTGACTGAGAAAGCAAACAGCTCTCCATTCCGACATAGTTCGCGAGCTCGGTTTCAAACGCAGGTTTTGACTCTTCATCTTGTAAAAAAATTGCAGACATCACTACGTTGTCATCGTGTTCAATAATCGCTGCTTGATGGGCGTCTTGGATCGGTTTGTTGTGTGACAGTGCTAAGTAATCATTGCTCTGCATCACGACGGCATTGCGCTGAGGTCGTTTACCCAATACCAAGTGCTTTTGGCTTTGGTTCTGGGTAATGAGGTCTTGAATATAGAAATTCAAGCGTTCTTCGATAAAGGAAGGTAGTGGTTTGTTTCTTGTTGTATCACTCATAATTATTCTCTTCAAATACGGGAAAACGCCAGCGCCGGCGGTTGTATATTGAAGTTAAAAAGTGATGTGTCATTAGTCAGTTTGCATAATTTTGTATGTGCTAGCAAACTCAGTATTTAAAGGTATCGAAGCGAGTCATTTTCCTTACGGTGCGGGGCTTTAACCTAGATCAGATAGGAATGATAGCCTTCTTTTTTATGATAAAAGGCTATTAAAATTCGGTGTTCTAATGACCATGAAAAAGTCGATTCTGAAAAGCTTTGATGTCCTAGCTGCGTATTATGAACTGGCACGTATTAAGAACTGGAACGTATTAGCTATGAACGTGAATCAGTTCGATTAAGTCGTTCAATTCCTGCTTGGCTTTTCCCTCTAACGAGTAACCAATATTGATGCGTAAGCAATTGCTGTAAAGGTCATGAGTGCTAAACAGGTGCCCAAGCCTGATATCAACGTTGTGGTCGGCAACTGCCTGAGCAAAGCTTGATTGGTTCAAATTTGGTATTTGTAGCCAAAGTACCATGCCACCTTGTGGGTTACTTATCTTTACTCCTTGGGGAAGGTGCTGAGCCAAATAACTTAGGTATTGCTGGCGCAAAGAGAGAAGCTGAGTACACCTTCTTCTAACGTGTTTTGCGTATTGACCAGATTCGATAAAGTCAGCAACTGCAAGCTGAGTGGGTAGGGCGACGCCATAGCTTGCAGCAGAAAACTGAGCCTTGTATTCGTTAATGAACCTCCCTGGTAAGCACCATCCTAATCGGTAACTCGGTGACAAGCTTTTCGATATTGAACCACACCATAGTACATAGCCGCCTTTGTCGTAGTATTTCGCGGGGAGTGGAGTGTGTGAGGAATAAGAAAGTTCCAGATACACATCATCTTCAATGATCGGTACTTGATAGTGATTCGCTAATTCAGCAAGCTTTTGTTTTTGACTAGCCGACATGTTGATCCCTTGAGGGTTCATATGAGAGGTACAAAAAATCGCGGCATCCACTCGTTTATTCTTCAAATGTGCTTCTAATTGTTGCAAGTCGATACCGTCATCTAGAGATGGGATCTCGATGATTTGTCGCGACATCTTTCCGAGCAACTCCAGAATGCCGTTGAAACAAGGTGAACTAATCGCGATGGTGTCGCCTTCTTTGGTGCACGATTCAAGTGCAGCCTTAATCGCAGACATACAGCCTGCCGTAATCACCATCTCTTCAGGTGAAAAGTGTACATCGAGCTTGGCAAAGTGAGTGGATAATGCCTGACGTAACATTGGCTCACCTTGTGTATCTGGGTAATGGTTTAGCCTGCTGCTCATACGCCGAATAGCGCGGCGAAAACTGCGTTCCAGTTCAACAATCGACTGTTCATCATTGGCGGTGCTAGACACCCCTAAAGGTCCATTGATTGAGCTGTGAGTTGATGAGGTTAGCTTGACGCTCGACACTTTACTTTCAAACTGTGCCCACTCTGGGGTTGAATGAGCAGGTTTATGAGGAGAAACAAAATACCCTGCTTGCGGTCGAGAGTGTATCCAGCCTTGTGATTCCAGTTCTTGGTAGCAGCTCACCACGGTCGACATGCTGATGGCTTGTTGTTTAGCTAATTGACGCAGCGAAGGCATGCGTCCACCTTCGGGTCTTTTCCCCGTTTCAATCTCATCAATAAACTGATTGGCTAGCTTTCTGTAGATGCTCATGGTCACGACCGTTGTTAACTGTACTGATTTTTATTGTAAAAATTGTATCTGTACTGGTTTTATTGATCAAGGGATACTCATTCAAAACAAAGGAGGGGTCAGTATGAAAAGAAATGATTTGTTGTTAGCGGTGTTCGTGATGGCAATTTGGGGATTCAATTTCTCGATGATCAAAATGGGTGTAACCAATGTTCATCCGTTGCTGGCAACTGCCGCGCGTTTCTCGCTAGCGGTGATTCCGGTGATATTTTTTGTAGCAAGACCGAATGTCGCGTGGCGTTATTTAGTGAGTTATGGCTTTGTGTTTGGTGTGGGCATCTGGGGCATGGCTTCATGGTCAATCACCGCTGGGCTCTCATCGGGGCTTTCGTCGGTGTTGCTTTCAACCAATGTGCTAATTGGTATGGCGGTTGGCGTGTGGGTTTTCAAAGAAAGTGCGTCGGTTCGCAAGTTAATGGGTGCGATGTTAGCCATGTGCGCGTTGGCAGTGCTGGTTTCCGCAGCAACGGGCAATGTCACTGTTAATGGCGTGATTCTTATTATGGTCGCAGCGTGTAGTTGGACGTTAATGGGCGTGATTGTTAAAGCGTCTAAAACCACTCAGGCTTTTGCGTTTAACGTGTGGGGCATGCTATTTGCGCCAGTTCCATTAGTGTTGTTTGCGGTGATGCTGCACGGTGACCAAATTATTTGGCAGGCGATAGAACAATGGGATTGGAACGCAACGATTGCTGTGTTGTTTCAGGCTTACCCAACCACGCTATTCGGTTACTGGGTGTGGAATAAACTGTTAATTCAATATCCGTTAAGCACGACAGCGCCGTTAACCTTGCTAGTACCTATATTCGCATTGATCAGTGGTTACTTTATGTATGACGAGGTGCTATCAGTCGCTCAAGTTGTGGCATCTGTACTGTTTCTAGTCGGTATAGGTTTGATAGTGAAGCCTGCTAAGACAACCGTAAGACCTCTTAGGGAAATAAAGACGATTGATTGAGCGTTTTCTAAAAACACAGCAGAATAGCATTGTCGAAAGGATTGACTAATTCGAATTAAATTCTGAAATGATACAAATATCATATTTAATAATGGTTACTTAGTAACCTCTGTTGAGTTTGATATCAAATCAAGTGGCTGATTTTATTGGGTATAGGATAGAGGTCTCAAAAATTATCTTTTAGAACACTAAAGTTTTAAATTCTTATTATGTTGGATTTTTCGGGATATAATATCGCATCGTACCTGTTGGTTAGGTGTTTTTTAGCTATATATGTGACTTTACAAGGGAGTTATCTTCCTGATTTGAAAGAATAATTAAATTGATGAGATAAAAAAGTTGGCGAAAATCAGAAGCTTGGCATACACTTTCCTTGTAAATGACCTTATCTCATTGATTGAATAGGGTAAATGCTTTGGCGCTACTGAAGATGGTAGCAATGTATAACATAGCTTTGAGGAAAGTTTTATGGCACTCACTAAAGCCGATTTGGCTGAGAACCTGTTTGAAACACTCGGATACAGCAAGCGGGATGCCAAGGAAACGGTTGAAGTGTTTTTCGAAGAAGTTCGTAAGGCACTTGAAAATGGCGAACAGGTAAAACTGTCTGGTTTTGGTAACTTTGATCTTCGTGAGAAAAACGAGCGACCTGGTCGTAACCCGAAAACTGGTGAAGACATTCCAATTTCTGCTCGACGTGTTGTTACTTTTAGACCGGGACAAAAACTGAAGGCCCGAGTCGAAAATATTAAAATCGAGAAGTAGCCAAGCAATAGACCACGCCTAGCGTGGTCTTTTTGTATCTACGTCTTATGCATCATTTGCTGACTGTCTTGTCACTAGTTTCTCTTAGTGGTATCACCTGACTCTCTTTTCTTAGCTACCCTTCTCGTTAATCACCCTTCTCGTTAACTACTAATAGTGACATCCCTATATTTTGCTTTCTGACAGTAATGAACTAATGAACTAATGAAAGCAACGCGAGAGCACTAATAAAAAGAAAGGGCTGCGATTATGCAGCCCTTTGTCGTTCTTGTTTATGGTAAGCGTTTATGCCGCTTTAATGTGCGTGGTAATGTACGGTTGCCATGCTTGTTGGTAAAGCTCTAAAGATTGGCGTCTTAGGCTATTGATTTGTGCCGCTTCAATGTCATTGATTGGGCGATGTTCTGCAATTGCGTGACGCTCAATGCCTTGGATGATTTCGTAGAGTTCGTGCTCAGGGCCACTTTTCACATCAGCAATCGCTTTCAAGTGAAGCTGAACCTCTGCAATGATGTTGGTTTTAGGTAAACGAACCAACAAGTTAAGGTCACGGTAGCCAGAATCGGCTGGTGACTTAAACTTGTTTTTCAGCTTAACAACGTCTGCTTCACGGCTTAGCGCTTCGTAAACTTCAACCAAGCTTTCTACATCGTTCGCGATGATAGTTGCACGGGCTAAGTCGGTAATTTTTGTTACATCACCATCAAGCTCAAGGACGATTTTTTCTTCTGCACGAGCTTGAGATTTAACGCCAGCAAATAGCGCTTCAGAATTGGTGAGTAGGGCAGTACTTTTACAGATAGTTTCTAGTTCAGCTTGGCCTTGATGCGCTTTGCTGTACAGAATATCGAAGTCGGTGTAAGGCTGAGTCGGGCGTGAGTCGAAGGCTTTGATGCCGTAAAGGCCGCTCAAACTATGACGGAATACGTTTGATGAAACTTGGTTTTGCGCAGGAGTGCGCGTTTGATCAGTCGAACTTGTTGAAACAGGTGCTGCTGCGAATGCAGGCGCTCGGCTCAATACCAATAGCATTAGGGCCGTCGTACGGAGAAATACACTCATTCAAACTCCAAAATACAAGGTTACAAAAACGGGTAGTTAAAAGGGGTAACCAGTAACGCACAAGAGTAAAAACAGCTTAACTAAACTCACTACATATTAAATGGGGCTAGCTAAGACAGAAACCAACTCTAACGTTTAATATTGCTTTAAAATGTGAAGATATAGACAAATAATCCAACCGTTAGTTCCGCAATTATTAGAACTTTGAACTTAGCCAGTTTCTGATTTCATCGAAACCAATTTGGTACTTTAAACCAAGCTAAGGTTGCTCTTACCTCTCTATACTGTACCCTTGCATTATGACTGTTTAACATGAACGAAAGATGAATAATCCTGAATTTTGGCACAATAAATGGGCAGCCAACCAAATTGGTTTCCACCTCGAAGATGTAAACCCACTTCTGATTAAATTTTGGGAAAAGACTGAGCCTAGCTACGAGAAGAGTGTGTTTGTTCCACTTTGTGGCAAAAGTGAAGATCTGATTTGGCTAGCTTCAAAGCATGAAGATGTTCAAGGTGTCGAGTTAAGTCAGATTGCGGTTCGCGCATTTTTTGCAGAGCACCTTTACACCCCGACTGTGACTCAAATCAGTGGTCAGCACGAGCTGTATCAATTCGATGAACTGAACATCTACACGGGCGATTACTTCTCAGCGCCAATCCAGCCTGTCGATACCATTTACGATCGCGCGTCTTTAGTCGCATTGCCTGAAGAGATGCGCGTGCAATATGTAGAGCGTTTGAAGCAACTGTTAAAGCCAGGCGGCAAAATCTTATTGGTGACATTGGATTACGATCAAAGTGAGATGGCAGGGCCTCCGTTTAGCGTACCTAAGCTAGAGATCGATCAGTTATTTGCAGGTTATAAGATCACTTTGTTGAATCAAGATATCGCAGATGATGAACACCCTAAGATTGCGAAGAAAGGTTTGTCTCGATTCAGTGAAGAAGTGTATTTGATTGAGTCTGACGCTTAAGCGCAGTGAGCTCTCTAGTGAAAAAACCGCTTCAATAAAAAAGATAACACCAACAAAAAGACGGGCTCGATAGCCCGTCTTTTTTATTGTTCATATTTGAACTCGTGATTGTTCAGATGCGAGAACGTAATGGTTCAGATCTGAGTTAGTCGTTACCAATTAGTAGTCTAGTTGTCATTAGCTAGAAAATGGTAATTAACAGTTAGTAAATTACTTTTACTTTAGAAGCACTCTCAATTGCATCTTCAATCGCAGTCTCAGTGCTGTTGCGACGAGTCAGCGCCACACCTAAACGACGGCGACCATCGATATCAGGCTTACCAAACAAGCGAACTTGCGTTTGTGGTGCGTCTAGCGCCTCTGTAAGACCTTCAAAACGAATGTTGGTTGAAGTGCCTTGGCCCAGAATAACCGCTGATGCACATGGACCGTATTGCGTGATGGATTTGATCGGCATACCGGTAAACGCGCGTACGTGCAGTGCGAATTCCGATGAGTCTTGAGACATAAGAGTCACTAAGCCAGTATCGTGTGGGCGAGGGGATACTTCGTTGAAGATAACGTGATCGCCTTTAACAAACAGCTCGACACCAAAGATACCGTGACCACCTAGTGCATTAACCACTTGTTCAGCGGTATATTGCGCTGTTTTAAGTGCGTTGTCTGACATGACTTGTGGCTGCCAAGACTCACGGTAATCACCATCTTCTTGGCGGTGACCGATAGGCGCACAGAAATGCACACCGTCGACTGCGCGAACGGTAAGTAGCGTAATTTCGTAATCAAAGTCGATGAAGCCTTCAACGATTACGCGACCCGCGCCAGTACGACCGCCTTCTTGTGCGTAGTCCCAAGACTTTTGAATGTCTTCCTCTGTTTTGATAACGCTTTGGCCTTTACCTGAAGAGCTCATTACTGGCTTAACAACGCAAGGCATTCCCACGAATTCAATAGCGGCAGCAAAGTCTTCAAAGGTGTCTGCAAAGCGGTAAGGAGAAGTGCTCAGTTTTAGCTCTTCTGCCGCTAGGCGACGGATACCTTCGCGGTTCATCGTTAGCTTGGTCGCATTCGCAGTCGGAACGACATTTAAGCCTTGTGCTTCTAGCTCTACCAACTTGCTGGTGGCAATAGCTTCAATTTCAGGAACCACATAATCTGGCTTTTCTAGTTCAATGATCGCTTGAAGTGCATCGCCGTCTAACATGTCTAATACATGGCTACGATGCGCAACTTGCATCGCGGGTGCGTCTGCATAACGGTCACAAGCAATAACTTCCAAACCTAAACGTTGGCACTCGATAGCAACTTCTTTGCCGAGTTCACCTGAACCTAATAGAAGTACACGAGTAGCATTTTCACGAGTAGCAGTACCAAACATAGAAATTCCTTCCGATCTTTTGAACGATTGATTGAAAACGGGGTGATCATACTTATTTCAATGATAAAAGCAAACGTTTGCGCAAGTTGTTGCGTTAATTACAGGTATAAAAAAAGGAGCCCCGTTAAATAGGGCTGCTTATTTGAATTTTTGTTAATTAGATGTACTTAGATTGCTAAGTAAGTCACTGGAATGTCGGGATTAATCGCTTCTAATGTAGATTGCGTATCCGCTAGGTGACTGATGCTACCTTCGGCGATTTCAACCAAAGCTGCACTTTCAATTTGTTCAAAATCGAAGCCAGCCAGTTTAAGTTGAATTAACGCGACTTGCAGAGGAGGTAGGCTCGGGTTGAACGCTGCGTTTTCAGCGTAAGCACCCGTAAAAATTTCACCTGACGTCAGTTGTAGCGAAACACCACTTAGGTTTTTGGTGTAAGGAGCATGGCTGCGGTTTAGTGCTGCTAGCGCTTCTACAACAATAGGCGTTGTTTCTTCTGACGTGTACTGGTGATCCAGCTTAGTCATTAGGCCAGTAGTAATACCTAAATCAGCAGGGCCGAAAGAGTCAGGTAGGTATTCTTGCAGTGACATTTCATCACGCTGTGGTAATTGAACTTTAAGTTCTTTTGCCGTCGTCAATTCGTTCATGAATTGGCGACAGTGACCACAAGGGCTGAAGTTGATCGTGATATCAGAAAGGCCTTCTTCACCCTTCATCCACGCGTGGCTGATGGCTGATTGTTCAGCATGAACCGTTTGACCAAGTTGCGCACCTGCAATTTCCAAGTTTGCACCGAAGTACAGACGACCAGATAGGCCACGCACGATGGCACCCACATAGAATTCAGATAGCGGCGCGTAAGAATACGCAGCGGCAAAAGGAAGTAGCGCAATACGTAGCTCGTCATCCGCTAAACCACTTGCTTGCAGTAGGCTAGCAAATTGTTCTGGAGACAATGTCGCGTCAAAGTTGTCTGCTAATACGATGTCACTCAAAAGTGCTTTGATTGCTGTTGGAGCACTTTCCAGCGCCAGGGTAATACGACTGTTCATGTTGAATCCTTATTTGACCTTAGGCTTTAATTCTATGCAATGTGTAGGAATTTTCTGTGATGTTGATCACAATTGCATTGTTGTTGTTACATTGGTTTGCATAATTAGAGTGAGGTCACAGATGAAATCGATTGCAAGAGTAAAAACTACCATTGATATCCCATTTATTGGCCTAAACAGGGCGCGATTTGGCTGCTATTGCTAAATAAATGCGAATAAAAAGCCCAAACAGACACTGTAATAAACAGCATTCTGGTTGGGCTGAATCGCGTAGTGATCGTTTAGGTTAAGAATAGAACCAAACCACGAGCGAAAATATACTCGGTGCGATGATTGAGGTAATGACGCCGCAAAGCACAAGAGCCAAAGAACTGAATGCTGCATCTTCCTGATTCTTTTCAGCACAGGTTGCAGTGCCTAAAGCGTGAGATACGGTACCCATGGTTAAACCTCGGGCAATAGGGCTCTTAATACCAATGAGATTGTAGATTGGGTAAGCAAAAATCGCCCCAAACAGACCAACAATCAATACCAGTATTGCCGCAATCGCTGCTTCACCACCTAAATGGCTCGATACTTCCATCGCAATTGGCGTGGTGACTGATTTACCTAATAAACTCGCAATCAAACTTAAGTCTGCTTTAAAAGCCACAGCGATCAATGCTGTCGTTGTCATCGACATTACACTGCCTAGTGTGCAAGCAAAGGTGATGATGCGCCAGTTGGCTCTGATTTGAGGTAGCTGTTCATAAAGCGGATAAGCAAGGGAAACTACCGCGGGCTGCAGCATGTAGGTAATCCAGGTGTTGTCCGCATAGTAAGTCTCAAACGGTACTTTGAAGAACGTGAGTATCGGAATGATGATACCAATGCTGATCAGCAGGGGGTTACACAGCGGTGAGTTTACTTTTTGACTTACCCAGCGAGCAAACAGGAATACCACGATGGTGAGTAGAATCCACATGATCAGTTACCTCTCGAAAGCAAGCGGTCTAAAAACCATGATAAGGACACCAACACCAGCAACGTGCCACCAACGGCGCTGGCCATAATTGGCAATGCGTTCGTGATGAGCATGTCGAAGTGATCCATTAACCCAACACTGATCGGAACAAACAGTAAGATCATTAGGCGGATAATCAAGCTTGCACCGGGTTGTACCCAGTGCGAAGGAACAATACCAATCACCATGGCAGCAAACAGAATCAACATGCCAAAAATACTGCCTGGGATTGAGGTATCCAAAAAATGCTGTAACGCGTTACCTGCTGTAAGTGCACCTATGATTAAGGTGAAGGAGATTAAGCAGTAAACCAGCTGGATCAATCTTTCTTTCAAAGTGTTACGTCTCTTGATAATGGAATTAGCTAGCTAACTTTTCTACGTACTGATAAACCGCCTTCAAGATAGCCATTTTCTTCTCGTCGCTTTCATGTTCGTGCGCGAGGTTTTCAAGGTTGAGCATGTACTCTTCTAAACGGCACTCATAAAACTCACGACAATGGTTTGCCCATTTCAATTGCTCAGCTTCGTC
Source organism: Vibrio sp. FF145 (assembly GCF_041439075.1). NCBI lineage: Bacteria > Pseudomonadati > Pseudomonadota > Gammaproteobacteria > Vibrionales > Vibrionaceae > Vibrio > Vibrio sp. FF145. The sequence continues at coordinate 9,033 of NZ_JBGONH010000021.1, read as the reverse complement.
GAGCGTCCATGGGAAGTTACGTGCACGGTAACGGAACAGTAACGGTTTAATACGTTCGTCACTGAAGGTGATATCCAAAGCTGCCAAGTTGTTCGGGTCAGTTTCACGAATGATGTTCATCGCTGTTTTATCAGCAGGTGAAAAGAAACCGTCGTAAAGGTGGGTATCAACATCATCACTCTTTTCGTACTCGCGCTCTTGAGAGTACAGGCCAATGAGTTTTTCGCGGATCTCTGGATGTTCGCGCAGCAGTGCCAAGTTCTTCAAGCATTGTTGGCGATCGATACCGATGGTTTCGGCATTTTCAGCCGTCAGCGTTTTGGCTGGAGCAAGAATAGGGCACTTGTTCAGTTGAACCAATTTGATGGGTACGGGTAGCTCGTCTTCACTCAGTTCACTGCGTTTGGTGTAGAGTCTGTCTCTGAGTTCATCAGCGTCCAGTTCTAGTAGTGGGCTTGGATCTTTAGCTAAATCAACCACGATAACCGCATTTTGATTAGTTGGGTGCCAAGCCATAGGCACAATCCAGCTTGTGTAGTTGCAGTCACGGCCAAACATGCCCGAAACGTGCATCAATGGTGTCATGTTTACGATATCAACTAGGTCATTTAGCTTACGCTTATGACGCATGTTGTAAAGGTAATCGAACATCTTAGGTTGTGCAGCTTTAAGCTTCTTTGCTAACTCGATGGTCGCAATAACATCGGCCATCGCATCGTGCGCGTTCTCGTGTTCAATGCCGTTTGCCACAGATAGGTGTTCCAGTTTGAAACTTGGATAACCTTCTTCGTTCTCTGGCCAAACAATGCCTTCAGGGCGCAGTGCGTGAACAGCGCGCATTACATCTAATAGATCCCAACGTGAGTTGCCGTTCTGCCAGCTCCACGCATATGGGTCAATGAAATTTCGGTAACAGGTGTAACGCGTTACTTCATCATCGAATCGGATACTGTTGTAGCCAAGGCTTGTGGTGTTTGGTCTCGCCAACTCAGCATGGATCTTAGCGATAAACTCTGGCTCAGGGAGACCTTGTGAAGCCGTTTTCTGTGGTGTGATACGGGTGATCAACGCAGCTTCAGGCGCAGGGAGGTAATCAGCAGGAGGTTGGCAATAGATAACCAGAGGCTCTCCAATAACATTGAAATCTTGGTCGGTACGAACACCCGCAAACTGACTCGGACGGTCTTTTGCTGGGCTAACGCCCCACGTTTCGTAATCGAAAAAGAAGTAGGTCGGCTGATTATCTGAACTCATTGAAATTCCTGAACAGCAAGCGCAGAACGTTTACTGTGGCTGAAGGTTAGTTTTGTTCAGTATCTGATAGTATGCGGTACGCGTGCAACCCAGATCACAAATAAATTGTCGGAAAACGGTGCTTTACTATTCAATCGAGTCGGTGGGGATGTCTTTGAATCCAGTTGAGGCGGTATCTTAGTTAAGACAATCTGTCTATCGTCCGTTTAATCCGATGGGGGTGAGAGTATCAACTGGACTTTCTGTTTAATGGTTAGCTCTCGGTTTCTCAAATCTTTGAATATAGCCTTCCATTCTTGAAAGGTGACGATTATAGGGTTAAAACTGTTTACGGGTTTAGTGACGCCGTAACGCACGGTTTCAATTTCAGGCTCGAACGTACCAAACAATTTATCCCAAATGATTAAAACGCCGGCGTAGTTCTTATCTATGTATTGCGGGTTTTTGCCGTGATGCACTCGATGATGTGAAGGGGTGTTGAAGATGTATTCCAGTGGCCCCAAGCTTCGTATCCATTGTGTATGGACGAAGAACTGCAAACCTAGGTTGAGAAGGACCACAAAGATCACCCATTTAGGGTCGAAACCTATGATGACCAGCGGCACCCAGAACAGCCACATCCCAGCAAGTGGATACATAAAACTCTGACGGAAAGCCGTACTGAAGTTCATGCTTTCTGAACTGTGGTGCGCGACGTGCGCGGCCCACATCCAGCGAACACGATGGCTTGCTCTATGGAACCAGTAATAGCAAAAGTCTTGTAATACCATCAATACAACAAAACTCAGTACGCCCATTTCAACGTCCATTAAGCGCCAACCAAACAGCCAAAGATACAACTGCACGACCAATAACCCGGTGAGCAAATCCGAGAGTTGATGCATTCCCGCAAGCGTGAAGTTACACATCACTTCTGAAAGTTTATAGCTGGAGTTATCTGGCAGTCGACCTTGCTTCTGACCGATAAAATACTCAGCCGCCATGCACACCATGAATAAGGGCGCTAATACCAGCAGTAGCCATTCTGGGTGATTGATTAATGCGTCGATATTCATGTTTTATCCTTGTTGAGACGTCATACGCGTTCTTAGTATCAAGTTTACTTAGACTTGCTCGCCTGAGATTCAATCAGCAGAATTACGCTACCAGCGAGCGAAGTGATCTTCTGTTAGGCCAAGAACACCATCGAGTTGATGTGTCACTCCATTGTTGTCTTCAATCGAGCCAGAAAAGTGACCAATGAACTGACGAAAGTTACTCTTTAACAGCCATGAATTGAGCTTTTCGCTGCGGTTATTTAAGGGCGTAAAGGTCAGGTTTATACGTCCATCTTGTGATGTTATCTGCCAAGGCAAGTTCGTGTCTTGGCGACTGAACGTAAACTGTACCGGGTTAAGCAAGTGTCTGGTTCCATTGACCCATAACACGTTTTCGCAGCCTCCGGTTTCATTCACGCCCGCCGCGAGGTTTAGGCCAATATCTGTGCCATTGGATTGCGTGTTGATGCTTGCCCAGCGCCAACTGGTTTCACGTCTCATGTAACCCGCTGAAAAGTCATAACCAGCACGAGCTTGTTCGAGAACGAGTGATTCTCCCTTGATTTGGATGTCACCGCTGATGCGCAAAGCATTGTGCTTTTGGGTGTAAGTCCAACCTGAATAACCCGTTGGGCTGCACATCGCCAAGGGCAAGCTGTCGGCTTTAGGCTCTAAAGCGATGTCGGCCTTGATGAGTTTGGTATTCAAGCGAACTCGCCATTGTCCGGCTTCGATATCGAAAGTAATGCTTTGGCCAGCAATACTTGTCTTTCCTTCAAATGGTGAAGGCGTTACTTGCTTATCAAACCCTAATGGCCTCAACCAAGATGACTCTTCTAGATGGCTGTTTTCTATGTCGTACAGATAACAAAACGCTGAGCCTAAGTAGCGAATATCCGCGATCGCGACGCCGATAATGTGTGTGTCGGTGACGATGCTGACAAACTGGAATTGCTTAAAGTGGAAGTGCTTCTGCCAAGAGTTTGCTTTTGCATCCATCGAGTTTCGGTAGTCAAAGTTCTCGATGTTCAGGTGCTTGGGGATGCCATCGAAATGTCCAATGATCGGCTGACCATTAGAATCAATCAAACTGTGTGGAGCAGGATTCGTTTTTATCATTGCGATAGTTCACATAAATTTAACAACTAAAGCCATTGTGCGATGAGTAGCGTAGAATTGGGAGGTCATATTCGGACAAGAGCGCGTTACCAATCACGATTTTGTCAGTAGTGTTGTTGAAGCTGAGTAGTCATGTTGATGGGAATGGGCTCGATATAAGGAGAGACTATTGAAGATTATCGCGGAGTATAAGCCAACCGGACATCGGCATCAGTTGGGGACATTAGATATCGCGCTGCTGTTGAATACGTTAGAGCAACGAGGTATCGATATTGAAAGGTTACTCAATTATGTCGGTTTGCCGAACATGGATTGGCGAGACCCGAATGGAAAGTTGACTTACGCTGATAAACTTGCGTTATTTAGCGTGGCGAATCAGAGCTTTCCTCACGATGGCTTAGGGCTTTGGCTGGGGGAACACGCTAGCTTGAGCCACTTTGGTGTGTTGGGTTATGCGCTATCGACCAGTCAAAATGTCGGGGAGGCCATCAAGTCGGGCTTTAAATATCTGCGCCTGAACGGTCCTATCTTCTCGGTTAAATTGTTTCTAGATTCCGAGCAAGCAGTGATTCAGATTGAGAACACCTTGGAAGTGGGCGATCTGCTTCCTTTCTGCAGTGAATATTTCTTGAGTTCAATCGTCTCTTTGTTCAAAGAACTGACTGGTCATGAGTTGGATATTCATACTTTGGCTTTGCCTTACGCTCGTCCCAATTACACCAAGCTTTATGACAACCGCTTCCAGTGCCCGGTGATTTTTGAGCAAAACCATTGTGAACTGCGTTTTGATGCCTCGGTTTTATCACAAACCTTATTGACTCATGATGCCGCGACACTGAAGCGCTATCTTGCGTCTTGCCAGTCGATAGTCGAAACGCTGGACTCTGAGCACCTGCTGACTAACCAAATCAAAACGATCTTTTATCAAACCGCAGGCAGTTTCCCGAATATAGAGCAACTCGCGGATGAGTTTGGGTGTAGCTCTCGTACGCTCAGGAGAGAGCTAGTGACCCATGATTCCAGTTATCATATATTGCTTACCGAAGTTAGAGTGGAACTGGCCAAAGAGCTGTTACTCGGCACAACCATGAGTATCGATGACATCGGTGAAAGGCTCGGTTATAGCGACCCGGCAAATTTCAGACGAGCATTCAAAAGCTGGCTAAATAAAACACCGGCACAGTTTCGTGGCAGATTGAGTGCTTCTGGGTAATTGGCTCGATGTGCGTATAAACGGTATTTCGTGGAAAAGTGGAGGTTCTGAGCAACAAGAAGGGAATATGGCGACAGCTTAGATCTATCAGCACAAATTTTGCGATTGTTCTGTAATTTACTCTTGTTCAGTAAACAGAAACCTCAAAAACAGGTATGATAGTGCCGTTTTTAATCCTGAACTGGGAAAGTCATGGCAAAGTTAACACTCCAAGAGCAGATGCTTAAAGCTGGCTTGGTAAATGAGAAAAAATTAAAGAAGGCGAAGAAAGGCTCTAAAAAGTCTCGCGTTCAGTCTCGTGAAGCAAAAGCGGCAGCAGAAGAAACTAAACTGGCGCAGCAAGCGAAAGACAAAGAGTTAAACCAACAGTTGAAAGAACAGCAGTTGAGCAAAGAAATTAAAGCTCAAGTGAAGCAACTGATTGAGATGAACAAGATAGAACAGAAGAATGGTGAGATCAAATACAACTTCACCGATGGTACGCTAGTTAAATACCTTTACGTAGAAGATCTGACTCAAAAGCAACTAAGTAAAGGTATTCTAAGTATCGCGCGTCAAGGCGAAAGCTATGTTGTTATTCCTACTGCGGTAGCGAACAAGATCGCGATGCGTGACGAAGAATCTATTGTTGATACTCAAGCTTCAAGCTCTGATGAAGTAGATGAAGATGACCCGTACAAAGACTTCGTTATCCCAGATGACCTAATGTGGTAATTGCCCGTTAGTATTGAGTAGAAGCACGAATTAAAAATGCAGCTGACAATCCTTCGATTGTGGCTGCATTTTTTGTTTATGAGCTGTGAATCTTCTAGATACTAAATGACCACTAGCCAAATAGCCAAATAGCCAAATAGCCAAATAGCTAAATAGCTAAATAACTAAATAACTAACTAGTTAGATCATGGTTGAAGCGATCAGGCGTCACCGGGCTTCTCACGTTTGCTGTTCCAACCCATAAAGTTGTAAAGGTTGTAACGAGCAAAACCCAATTGTTCATGCAATGCAAAGTCTGTAACTGCGAAGTTGTACCATAATGGTAACCATGAAATTTGAGCAGCCATGTAGTCGGCTCGTACTGGGACGACGTTTAATCCAAAATGATTAAAGTAGAGTTCACTACGACGAATATGTAGGCCTGATGAAACAAGAACAATGTTGTCGAACTGGTGATGCTTCATTAGGTCACTGGTGAGCTGCGCGTTTTTCCAAGTGTTGACGCTATTCGATTCTTGAATGATATCGGCTAGTGGAACGCCGAGTCTAAGCAACTGCTGTTGATAAACTTCCGCTTCGGTTACACCATTATTTTGTGCATCTCCACCACTAACAATCACTTTGCATATGGTTTGAGCCTTCGCACAGTTTTTATATTGGCTTGCCGTTTCATTGATGCGACCGAACGAGAAAAAGGTCGGCTCAAATTCTTGTGTACTTGCGATGAGTTGAGTACCAGCACCAAGCAAGACAATGGCATTGTGAGAGGTCCACTGAATGTCAGGTTTGCGCTCATAATTGGCTTGCAGGTCGTTTAGTAGATAGCGAGGGATTAAACCCGAACCAATCAATATAAATAAAGAGAGAAGAAGAAGTTTGATAAAACTAGAGGTTTTTCGCCACTGAAATAAACGTGTAACGCCAACGAAGACTAGAAGTAATAATATAATAAAGCTCATGAGGATCCTGTTATCGAACGGGTGCCAGAATGATGTGACATATTGAAGCGGTGCATCATATATCAGTTTGGCTGATGTTTCATGGCTAACTTATTGTACTATTGAACAAATATAGAGTTTTGCGTTATAGAATGTGGATGGTCGTAAAGTAATAAACAAAACTAATAAGCAATAAAAAACCGACGCATGTGCATCGGTTTTTGTTTAACGAGACTCAAGTTATTGGATCAATCGAACCCATTAAGCGTTCGCTTGTTCCAAATCTTGCTGTTTGTCCTTTTTAGCCAATAGGCGGCTTGTGATTGTACCAGCTGTCATTGCACCAGATACGTTAAGCGCAGTACGTGCCATATCGATAAGTGGTTCGATAGAGATAAGCAGTGCTGCGATAGTCACAGGTAGACCCATCGCGGGTAGTACGATAAGTGCCGCGAAAGTTGCACCGCCACCCACACCCGCGATACCGAATGAGCTCACCGTAATAATAGCAATGAGAGACAGAATGAAGTTGATGTCCATTGGGTCGATACCAACCGTAGGCGCAACCATAACTGCAAGCATTGCAGGGTAAATACCCGCACAACCATTTTGACCTATTGTTGCACCGAAAGACGCAGACAGGTTAGCAATCGCTGGTGGCACGTTTAACTTAGTGATTTGAGCTTCAACGTTCAGGGGAATAGTTGCTGCAGAGCTACGAGACGTGAAAGCGAACGTCAGTACTGGCCAGATCTTTTGGAAGTACTCTTTCGGGTTGACACCAACAAAAGAAACCAACACACCGTGAACGACGAACATCAGGATAATAGCGACGTAAGAAGCAACGATGAAGCCCAATAGGCTTAGGATGTCAGAAGCACTTGACGTTGCGACTACCTTCGCCATTAATGCTGCGATGCCGTATGGCGTTAGTGCCATGATCATCTTAACTAAGCGCATAACGATAGATTGAGCCGCTTCAACGAACGTACGGATTGGAGATTCTAATTCTTCTTTCTCTGCCATCACCTTACGAGCAGCAATACCCGTTAGCACGCCAAAGATAACTACCGCGATGATAGAAGTAGAGCGAGCCCCTGTTAGGTCTGCAAATGGGTTAGTCGGAATAAAGCTAACCAGCATTTGTGGAATCGTTAGATCTGAAACGCTGCCGATGCGGCTTTCTAGTGTTGCGATACGTGCTGTTTCACGAGCGCCTTCAGTTAAACCTTCAGCCGACAAGCCGAATGCTTGTGTTACAACAATACCAACAATCGCAGAAATTGCCGTTGTTGCTAGCAACACAGAAATGGTGATGCCGGAAATCTTACCTAGTGAGCCGCCTTTCTCAAGCTTCACTACTGCCGCAATCATTGAAACTAACACTAATGGCATGATGACCATTTTTAGTAGGCCAACGTAACCACGACCCACAATGTTTACCCAGTCGAGCGTCTCTTTGATAATAGGATTGCCTTCACCAAATAGCAGTTGAAGACCAAGGCCAAAAGCACTACCGAAAACTAAACCGAGTAAAACGAGGCGAGAAAGTGTGTTTTCTTTTTTCTGCTGTCCGTAGAGAAAAAAGAGGATACCAGTGAATACCGCTAAGGCAGCGATAGCTGAAAATGACATTGTTTTTCCTTATGAATAACCATGAATCGATAGGGCGCTTAGATATATGGGCGCAAATACTGTTAGCTAAAATAGCGACCTGTAACAAAACGTAAAATAAGGAAAAGTAATTTATTAGAACGATTAGTAATATCCACCCAATGGGTTGGATGGATATTCAACATTGTGGTGAATAGATAGACGTTTTAATGATATTTCGCTAATAAATTAAGCATGTCAGTCGAGGTGTAGATTTCGATACTTTGGAAATTATTTTCGAACAATCGGAATAATATTGCTTTCGCTACATCTTCCGATTGGATAGGGCGTAGGTTTTTGAATTTTCCAAACATTAACGGAGATATTAAAGGGAAGACTCTTTGTAGGAGCTTTTCATCAGTTCTGGGTTCGGCACGTTCACCCACCAGCGGGCCTGGACGAGCGATGAAGAGCTGCTTGAAGCCAATACGTTTTAGGTTTTGCTCCATTTGTCCCTTACAGCGCAGATAGTGTGAATAGGAGTCTGGCGAAGCGCCATAGCTAGAAACGACTGCGACACGTTGAACTCCAAGGAATTTCATCGACTGTGCCACTTGGCTAATCAGTTCTACATCGATCTTTCGCAGCGCTTCTTTTGAACCTGCTTTTTTCTTGGTTGTGCCTAAGCAGATAATGCCTAAGTTGGGCGTCGCTTTGGTGTCGTCCCAACTCGTTACTTGTAGATCGTTGTGGATGAGTGTATCGAGTTTGTTGGAGTGAAATTCTTCACCTAATGCTCTTCGTGACAAAGCATAGATGTGTTCTACAGCGGGCTCGTTAATGAGCAGTCTTAGGACATGATGACCAATTAGCCCTGTCGCACCAGCTATAACAACCGATGTTTTATCTCCATTAATACTCATTCTATTCCTTACTCGCTCTACAAGTGCTTGTTTAATATAAACAGTGTTTGAATTTTAAGCGAACAAAAGTTTCATTAATGAGCGTTAGGAAGATGGGGTTTGATGATGGGCTTTTATACGGAAGGTATGTGCTTGGCTACGTAAACCTCTATTAAAGTGTTAAAGATAACAAAGCCCGCTGGGCGACGTAACACTGATCATTTAAGCATTTTCCTGATCAGTTGAACGATCCTACAGATGGT
>NZ_JBGONH010000020.1:47768-73926 GCF_041439075.1 Vibrio sp. FF145 | reverse complement strand
TTTCTTCTAACTTGGTGATTTGATTTTTTATCGTGGTTAGCATTGGTTTGATAGTCGGATGGAGAGAGGCGGGAAGTATCTGGATTCGGTTCTTTTCCATGGTTTGCATGGATAACAACTGGTTTCGGCGAATGACTAAGTCACTCATTAGGCGTATGTTTTTTGGCTTTATGACAGTAAGATCTGGTTTGATTGCTTCTCCATAGTGAGCGATCAATTCTGCATCTAAACGATCATTTTTGGCTCTGCGGCCAATAGCACCAGCGAATCGTTTTATGTGGACAGGGTTTGCTCTGACAATAGGTAATTGAGCCTCTGCACATGCAAGAACAAAAGGCATTTCTAATCGGCCTGTAGCTTCAATAACGATTCGTTCAGGACTGTGATTCTTAATCGTTTTAAGTGCTTTTTTGATGCCTTTATCATTGTTCTCTACTGAGAAAAATAGGTCTAGTGGCCTGATGTGGATGTCTAATTGTGTTTTTCCGGTATCAACTCCAACGTTGATGCTTTGATTGATTTTGGTATTCATAATAAGCTAACTCATGCTGCGTAATGCGGGTTCGAGACCCAGTCGACTATTCGAGGTTTATGCTTGAAGTCCTATGTAGCGTTCATGTTTGTTATCGGTCTCTCGATAGAGGAGCCAGCGTTTAAACGAACTGCTACATAGAAAGCTTTAGTTGCAGCTAAAGCCTGGGTCTCACATTACCCGATTGGAGTGCTTATTATCCATACAAGCATTTAAGAGTGATTCCTAACGCTTAGCATTTTTCATTCCATTGTTGAGCTTAGTGATTTGGCCAGAAGCATTTAAGTCTAAAGCTAATGAGCTTATTGGTTCGCTAACACAAAGGCTAAAGCATGAGAGCTATGCTTGATCTTGGTAAGTTGGCGATTTTATTGGCAGTGTGAATGGTTTATATTTCCATAATATCTATGTGCTAAAGGAAAATGTTGCGCTGGTACAATGCGTTACATAAATGGGCACTTGGTCGAAAGTATATGAATTAAGGATAATTATGCCGGATATCTCCCTCCAACTTGAACTTGCCAGCACTGACGATATCCAACAGTTGCAGAGGTCGGCACTCAGCGCATTTGCAGACGATGTGGAAAAATACGGTGCGTTCCCGCCAAACATAGAATCAACAGAGTGGTTCCAAGCTGAGGTTAGTAAAGGCAACTTTTATAAAGTGCTGTACAACGGCGACTATGCTGGGGCAATTTGCGTAGAGTGTGGTGAGCAGAGCAGTATTGAGATCCGATATTTCTACATTGATGTTGAGTATCAAGATAAACATATTGGTTCTCAAGCGATGAGCCTTATTGAACACCAGTATTCGCATATCGCAAACTGGACTTTGTTCACCCCTTATCAGTCCTACAGAAACCACTATTTCTACGAAAAGTTAGGCTATATCAAAGTCGGTGAAGCTCAGCCAGACCAATCAGATGATTTTAAGTTGTTTGAATATTCAAAGAGCCATTTAAGTTGAAATAGCGGCATAACAAACGTACACGGCATCTATAACTGATGATTGCTGCTCAATTAGATGTTTTGGTATAGGGAAAATTCAGCTAAGGGAATTAGATGAGTGAAAAAGTGAAAGTAGCTCTGAAGTGGCTCAAAGAGCTCTTGGATGCAGAGGGTGTTGAGTACCAAATTGTCGGAGGGCTAGCTGCAACGATACATGGTGGTAGTCGTGAAATCGCAGACATAGACCTTTATATCCACAACTTTGACGCAAACAAGGTTTTGGCTCGCGTATCGCAATTCATATCTAAGCCGTTAATTCACTATGCAGAATACGGTTGGGATCTCGAGTATTTCCAGTTAGTTTACCAAGATCAAAAAATTGAAATTGGTTTATCTCATAATACGAAGATACAGTCGGCTCTAGATGGAGCTTGGCATCAACTCGAAATCGATTTTTCAGAGTCAGTCATTAAAAGCTATCTCGGTATCGAGTTGCCAGTTATCTCAGTTCATCATTTAATAGAGTACAAGCGAATATTAGGTAGGGAAGTCGATCTAATTGACATACAAGAACTGACGTTAGCCATTTAGTCCGAGGTTGTATGCATAAGGAAATGAGTATGAATTACGATGAGTTTAACCATTTTTGCGGGACATTTACTGGGACGAGTCATGTCGTCCAATGGGGTAATTCAGATGTCTGGAAGGTGGGTGGTAAAGTCTTTGCCATTGGTGGTTGGAGTGATGGCAAAAAAGCGGCATTCACTTTTAAGACATCCAACTTAAATTACGATTTTCTCAGTGATTGTGAGGGTTATAAACCGGCTCCGTACTTTGCTAACCGTGGGATGAAATGGATACAGCAAGTTGAAACTTCAGGTCAATTAGACGATGACCTTAAGTATTACTTGTCTGAGTCTTATCGTATTGTTGCTAGTGGTTTAAGTAAACGTAAACAACGAGAGTTGGGCATAGAACACCTATCTGAACCACGCACGTAAATGCTTCAAGGTAGATTTCGGCGTTGACGTAATACTTTTTAATCTTTATCGACAGGCCAGTAGCCCTATGGAAGATCCTGACGACGAGATTAATCAAGTTATATGCAACAGTAAATTACACACAAACGTAGAGGTAGCGCACAGAAACGAAAAAGGAGATATCGCGATTACGTAATCATTGATCTAGCCGATAGTGAGATAGTGATAAGAGGTCGATAATTCGTTGTCGGACTAAATTAGAACTTTAAATCTAATTTCTAAGTAGTTGTTATCTCAGGAAGAGTTTTTGTGCTATGCGCCCCTATATTAAATACATTATCCCTATTTTAATTCCTTTCATTATCCTCGTCATGCCGCTATCAGCGTTTCCATTTGAAGGCCTTACGATTATTCAACAACGCGTTATCGCGATCTTTTTATTAGCGGCATTGTGCTGGGTGTTCGAGCCCATCCCGATCTACGCGACGTCTGTTGTTATTATCGTTCTGCAATTGTTGATGTTGTCGGATAAAGGGCTGATCTTTTTAAGGTTTGAGCATGGGGAGGAACATTTTGGTGAGTTGTTAAAATACAGCGACATCATGGCGACATTCGCCAGCCCAATCATCATGCTGTTTTTGGGTGGTTTTTTCTTAGCGATGGCCGCCACTAAGTATCGATTAGACGTAAACTTAGCTCGCGTGTTGTTGAAGCCATTTGGACAAGATCCAAAGTTTGTGATGCTCGGCTTAATGTTGATCACCGGTATCTTTTCGATGTTTATGTCTAACACGGCAACAACGGCAATGATGCTATCTATTTTAACGCCGGTACTGGCTGTGTTTGGCCCGAAAGACCCCGGTCGTGTAGCGTTTGCGCTTTGTATCCCTGTTGCCGCTAACATCGGTGGGATTGGTACCCCGATCGGTACCCCCCCGAACGCTATCGCACTTAAATATTTAGTTGGCGATAACCTAATTACGTTTGGCGAATGGATGGCATTTGGTGTGCCGTTTGTCGTTATTATGATGGCGTTAGCGTGGTTTTTAATCGGCTTTATGTACAAAGCTGACCAAAAGAAAATCGAGCTAAGCATCAAAGGTAAATTCCTTAAAACGCCCAAAGCCATTGCGGTGTACGTCACTTTTGCGCTGACCATCATTCTTTGGTTAATGGGCTCAAGCCATGGCATGAACTCTTATACCGTCGCTCTGATTCCTGTCGCTGTGTTCTCACTCACAGGGATCATCAATAAAGAAGACCTGAAAAAGATTTCTTGGGACGTACTGTGGCTTGTATCAGGTGGTATTGCGCTTGGTTTAGCTCTCGATAAAACTGGCTTAGCAAGGCTCGTGGTACACAGCATTCCGTTTGATGCTTACTCACCATATGTGGTGTTGTTCGGAGCGGCGTTCTTGTGTTTGGTAATGGCAAACTTTATGTCTCATACCGCAACGGCTAACTTGTTAATGCCAATTATGGCTGCATTAGGTTCGTCTATGGCTTCACTTACGCCACTCGGCGGTGAGTTAACGTTAATTCTGGTTGTGACTTTTGCCGCTTCATTAGGTATGTCGCTGCCAATCAGTACGCCACCGAATGCGTTGGCTCATGCCACGGGTCATGTGCAAAGTAATCAAATGGCCAGAATCGGTATTATTTTGGGTGTGGTTGGTGTGCTACTGAGTTTTGTTATGGTGTGGGTGCTACATTCAATTGGTCACATAGGATAACGATACGTGTATCAACAAAAGCTAGAAGCACTAATCGATCGTTATTTTAATCAGACAGAACGTCGGGTGACGTGCCGTGCCGGTAACACCATTATTGAACAATCAGCGTTAAACACTCGTTTATATTATGTGTTTAGTGGAGAACTGGAAGGGTTTTATTCCGAAGCGAATACACCGCAAGTGCGAGTATTTAGCGCGGGTAGTGGGGCTTTTATAGGCGTTCATAGCTTCTTTTCAGGTAATTGGACAGCATCTTCAACGGTTGTTGCTAAAACCGATGTTGAGTTAGCGTGGATCGATAAAGACACGCCTGCAGAAGATGAACGTAACTTTGGCCCTCTTACCGCACAGTTCACACCTGTGATTGTCAATGAGTTGTCGCGTCGTCAACGTCGTGCAACACAAGAAGCGATAGCGAAACAAAAAGCGCTAGAGAAGTTACATACTGCTGAGCAAATGACGACCTTGGGTCAATTGGCTGCAGGGATTGCCCATGAGCTTAACAACGCTATTGGTGTAGTAAATAGTAAATCTGGTCGACTTGAAACGGTCATCATGGATCTGCTCGAAGAAGTGCATCCAGAAGCCAGTCAATTTTTCGATTTTGGGTTAATGCATGGTCAGAAAACGTCGTCGTCAGAAGCGCGAACACGTGGGCGACAATTTGAAAGAAAATATGGTTTAGACAAGAACATTGCTCGCTCTCTTGCAAAGGCGATTCCAATTGACGCTTCATATGCAACAGACGTTATTTCAAAACATTGGCTGAAAAACCCAGAAGAAGCGATTCGCTTTTGGCAGATGGGCTGTGACTTACATGATTTACGTTTGGCATCTAGACACACCGTTGGCATCGTAAAATCGGTTAAACAACTTGGCAGAATTGATATTGACACCGAAGAAGCGGTTGATATTAACGACTCCATTAACCATGCCTTATCGTTGTTACAAAGTGAGTTACGTAGAGTATCTGTGCGATTGAGCCCTGCAGATTTGCCGACTTTTAAAGGCTCGAAAACAGAGCTCGTTCAGATTTGGGTCAACATTGTAAAGAATGCTTGCGATGCAATGTCGAATTCAGACGATGCCGCAATAGAAATTCAAACCAGATTAAGTAAGAAAAGAATATTAGTTACGATCACGAATAACGGCCCTGAGATAGACGAGGTGACTCGTAGAAAGGTATTTCAGCCCAACTTCACCACTAAAAAAGGTGGTTTATCGTTTGGATTGGGCTTGGGTTTATCAATCGTTAAGCGGATTGTGGCGGGTTATGGCGGAAGTATCATTGTGAAAAGTGATGCTTCTAAAACTGTATTTAGAATCAAGTTACCAGTAGAGGGTGAACATGGAGAAGCTTAATTTAATCTGTGTCGATGACCAGAGAGAAGTACTGAGCGCAGTGGTACAAGATTTAGAGTCGCTGGCGAGTTGGCTGAATATTGAAGATTGTGAATCAGCACAAGAAGTGCTTGATCTCATTGATGAACTTGACGCAGAAGGCGAACACATTACCGTCATCGTGTCTGATCATGTGATGCCAGGGAAAACGGGCGTGGAGTTACTCACTGAAGTGTTCCATGACAGCCGCTTTCCGAATACAAAGAAAATTCTTCTTACGGGGCAGGCTACTCATACTGATACCATCAATGCGATTAATGCAGCAGGCATCGACCGTTACTTTGAAAAACCTTGGCAAGCAAGCACATTAGTTGAATGCATTCGCACTCTTGTCACTGAGTACATATTTGATCAAGGGCTTGATTACACGGACTATCAGAATGAGCTCGACCAGCAGGTTGTGTTGAGACGCTTGCGTTAGTCTCTTATGTTAGCGACTTACGCTAGTCACTTATGTCAGTCGCTTGAAATTGTATGCACCAGATAACCCTAGCGGATGTATTGTGTTTTCTTCAGGAACGATTCCCTGAACATATTACAGAGCTAAAATGCGTCGCAGGGTATCAGTGTCGTCTGTTAGAACAGTGAGTTGGAAGTATTAACAAGTATTCCTAACGTGCGGTATTTGGCGTTCGAAGTCAGATCGGTGCTTACAACGTAAAGGACTAGGCTTTTCACGGCTTACTGCGTAATAATGCATTCGCCCACAAGTGGGGGGTTATAGTCAGTAGGATTTGAAAATGAGTGAGATTGCTCGCTTTATATCTGGTGAAGCGCCGGATAAGTTTGGTCGAAATATAGAACAGTTGTTAGCTTACAATCATTTTTGGTTGGAGCATGACCATAAGTACATTCAAGTATTTTTCCCAATAGATGAGGGGACTAAGTTTAATCAACATGCACCGTTGGTTACTCAAGAAGATAGGGCGCTTTTTGCTAATTCAGAAGAGCTCCGCACAGCTCATCTACAAGTACTTGACCTGATGCTTGAGTTTTGGGGCATGCAGCGAGAGGGTATCGAAATATCTTCGTTGTTACCGCTTAGCCCCGCAAATCATGTATGGCTTAAAAACCATGATCATAACCAACTAAGGTTAACGCGAGCTATTCGTAGTTTATATTTGTTAGGCAATGAGGAAGTTGCAACCAACTTATGTGGCTTCTTGATCGCATCAGCGAACGAAACCGGTTCTGTCTCTGATAAAACGGTGCAATATTGGCGTAATGCGTTAAATGGTTAGAAGTCCGCAATAGCCAGTGGGATTATCGATTTTCAGCACGTGGCAGTAGCAATAGATTTGATGGTCGTTGGCATTTAACCAATGGCCCGTGTAAAGGCACTTGGTTTATAGAAAAAGCCAACGACATGTAGGGCTATAAACGCATTATATACTTGGAATAACTTAAACAATATCCACGCGCATGTGTACGATTTAGTTTAAACGTATAGATAGGGAAACCCATGAGGATTGTGATTTTTATCGCTACAGTGATTTTAGTTAAATCAATTGAAGCAAAGTTTGGACACACCTATAACATCTTTTCAGATCCACTTGATATCAAGTTAGCCGCTCTTGATTTTGTCTTGTGGGTTTCAGTCTACTTTGGTTTATCTTTTGTTTATGAGAAGGGCAAAGGCATCCTGACTAAAATGGGTAAAGTTAAGAGTCCTTAATGGGAAAACTTGAACCCTATTAAGCGTAACGGAATATTGTTAGTGATTTGAACTAAGACCAAGAGACGGTTTGGAGAGGAATAGTTATGAATGGAAAAATTGTTCGATGGGTTGATGAGAGGGGGTTTGGATTCATCAACTCAGATGAATTAAAGGGCGATATTTTTGTTCATATATCCAAATTTCGAAAGGGTTATCGTTCTCCAAAAGTGGGAGATAGCGTTGAATTTCAACTATCACATAGTTCTTCTAAACTCAGCGCTTCGAGTGCTCAGTTAGTTGGTATAGAACCACTCAAATCCAATCCTTTATCACTTATTTTGTCTGCACTTATCGTTGGTCTTATAGGGGCAGCTTTTTATCTTTTTTTGTTAGAGCCAAAGTTAAATCCGGCATATGAGAGTATGGGTTTTAGCTGCCAAGGAAAAATGTACTGCAGTGAGATGTTATCTTGTGATGAAGCAAAGTTTTATTTGGCAAACTGTCCCAATGTGAAAATAGATGGTGATCGTGATGGTATTCCTTGCGAGAGTCAGTTCTGCAGTCACTATTGATGCCTGTTTACTAGTCATTCAAAATAGACAACTAAAAGGACATTACATGGAAATCAGAGTAGGGACATTACCTGATATTGCAGGCATCACCGATATCTTCAACTTTTATATTGAACATACCAATGCGCGCTTTGAAGAAGAGAAGTTGTCGTTGGAAAATCGCCAGCAGTGGTTTTCTCAATTTTCTAGTCAAAGTAAATATCAACTTTATGTCGCGACAGAAGGTGATGCGTTATTAGGCTTCGCGTGTTCTCAGCAATACCGGGTTATGTCGGCATTTGAAGATACCGCAGAGGTCACTATTTATCTTGCGACAGAAGCTCAAGGTAAAGGCTTAGGCTCTAAGCTTTATTCTCAGCTATTTGCATCGATTAGTGATTATGGTGTTCACCGCGTACTCTCAGGTGTTGCTTTACCTAATGAGGCTTCAATAGCACTTCATAAACGTTTTGGATTTCGAGAAGTCGGAGTGTTCAATGAATATGCGAAGAAAAACGGTCAATACATCAGTTCAATGTGGTTAGAGAAGGCGTTAACCAAGGAACCAGATTGATTAGGATGGTTTAAACACGATGCAATACTCTTGGTACTTAAATTACGTATTGCTCAATGTTTGATTTAGAAACAAAGGACACAATATGGAAGTAAGGTTAGTCAAAGGTTCCGATCCTAAGTTCGCTGAATCGATCACCAAAACAAATATGGCGAGTTACTATCAGGTTCGTGGCATCGCTTGGGGTCATAGTCAGTTTTTACGTAGCTGGGATGAACTGGATAACTATGAAGTTTATTTAGGGGATAGCCGTATTGGTGTTATTCGCTTCAGTTACACTAGTGATACAACGTTTCTTAGGGACTTGCAGATATTAGCTGAATATCAAGGTAGAGGCTTTGGTTCTAAGTGTCTCGATTTAGCTATTGAACATGCGAATAATCAATCATCGGCTCAGTTAGTGTTGCGAGTGTTCAGTGAGAACCCCGCTATTAAGCTTTATCAATCAAAAGGTTTTACTCAGTTGTCTGAAGTGAAAGGACTCGTTGAAATGGAACTGATTTTAGGAAGAACTATGGACACCATTATCAAACAAGCAATCGAATTGCGAAAAGAAGAGAAGTACCAAGAGTCACGTGACTTGTTGGCAACGCTACTCACTGATGAAAATTATGCCGCGAAAGCGCACTTGCAGATCGCGTGGTCTTACGATAATCAAGGTAAAGAGCGACAGGCGATTGAGCATTATGTGCTATCTCTGTCTGGCGTGCTTTCTTCAGTAGAGCGTTTTGATGCGCTGTTCGGTTTGGCGAGTACTTATCGAAGCCTTGGTCTTTATGCAGAGGCTTTAGGCTATTTCGAACAGACTATGGCTGAGTATCCTGACTCGATAGAGGTGAAACCTTTCTACGCAATGTGTTTGTACAATTTGGGTCGCCATAAAGAGGCGACGTCGCTGTTACTTGAGCTTTTGGTATCTACGACTAATAGCGAGGCGATTAAAGAGTACCAACGCGCGATCTCTTTATATGCTCAAGACTTAGATAAAACTTGGTAATGGCTGCGTATAAAGATCATGTACTAATAAAGAAAAAAGCCTAAGTATTAATAGGATACTTAGGCTTCAAGAATTCGGTTTTAGTTTGAGTTTAAACCGTTACTCTGAAAGTTCTTTACGAACGATCTCTGCGCCAGCGCTTAGCGCATTGAGCTTAGCTGAGGCAATTTCACGAGGAAGGGGAGCCATGCCGCAGTTGGTGCACGGGTAGAGCTTATCGGCATCAACATACTTCAGTGTTTCTCGTAGAGTGTCGGCAACTTCTTCTGGTGTTTCAATTGAATTGGTTGCAACATCAATAGCACCGACCATGACTTTCTTGCCTCGAACGAGCTCAAGTAATTCAACCGGCACATGAGAGTTATGACACTCTAATGAGATGATATCGATATTCGATTGCTGAAGCTTAGGAAATACCTCTTCGTATTGGCGCCATTCGGTACCTAGTGTCTTTTTCCAATCCGTATTTGCTTTGATGCCATAGCCATAACAAATATGAACTGCAGTTTCACACTTAAGCCCTTCAATGGCTCTTTCTAAACAAGCAATACCCCAATCATTCACGTCATCAAAAAATACGTTAAACGCAGGCTCATCGAACTGAATAATATCCACACCAGCCGCTTCTAACTCTTTTGCTTCTTCGTTAAGGATTTTTGCGAACTCCCATGCTAGCTTTTCACGGCTTTGGTAATGCGCGTCGTAAAGCGTATCTATCATGGTCATTGGCCCCGGTAGAGCCCACTTAATTGGTTGATCCGTTTGCTGGCGTAAGAACTTAGCATCTTCGACAAAAACCGACTTTTGACGAGAAACAGGGCCAACGACTGTTGGTACACTCGCATCGTAACGGTCGCGAATTTTAACGGTTTCACGCTTTTCAAAATCCACGCCATTCAGGTGTTCAATGAAGGTTGTTACAAAGTGCTGACGTGTCTGTTCGCCGTCACTCACAATATCAATACCGGCTTGTTGCTGGTCTTGAAGAGAGACACGTAGCGCGTCTTGTTTGCCGTCGGTTAATTCGTCGCCTTCCAGTTTCCATGGAGACCAAAGTGTCTCTGGCTGTGCTAGCCAAGATGGCTTAGGTAAGCTGCCTGCTGTTGAAGTCGGTAATAATGTTTTCATAACGTATACTGCCTATCCTTGGTGATTTAAGAGCGCAATTGCTCGATTAAAGCGCGTAGTTGGCAGACCAGTTCTCTAGAACTGACTGGTATGGCTTAATGAAAGTCTCTTCTGCGAATTTACCTTGTTCGATAGCTAATTTGCTTCGTTCTTCTCGGTCATACACGATTTGAGTTAGCGAGTGATCCAAGTTTTTCAAGTTTGGTTGGTAGCAGTTACCTGCAACCGCATTCGCGTTGTAAATCTCAGGACGGTAGATTTTTTGGAATGTACCCATGGTGCTGATGGTGCTGATAAGCTCTAGGTTTGAGTAATCGTTCAGTAGATCACCAAAGAAATAGAAAGCTAGAGGTGCGACACTGTTTGGCGGCATGAAGTAACGAACCTGTAACCCCATCTTCTTAAAATATTGTTCAGTCAAAGAAGACTCATTCGGTTGGTATTCAAAACCTAACACAGGATGTTGGTTCTCGGTTCGGTAATAGGTTTTATTATCTGACACGCTTAAGCAAATAACAGGTGGTTTATTAAAGTTCTTTTTGTAAGCGTCAGAGTTAACGAAATATTTAAAAAGCTTGCCGTGTAAATCCCCAAAATCTTCTGGAATGCTGAATTTCTCTTGGCCTTTATTATGATCCAATAGACGTACGCTAAAGTCATAATCTCGAACATAAGAAGAGAAGTTATTTCCGATAATGCCTTCAATACGCTCGTTGGTTTTACGGTCTAGAATATTGGTTTTCAGTACTTCAATGGAAGGGAATGCTTCGCCGTTGCTTTCAATGTCCATATCAACAGAAATGATTTCAAGCTCTACAGAGTAACGGTCGCCCTTTGGGTTGTCCCAGTGTGCTAATGCGTTGAAACTGTTGTCAATCATCTGCAGTGCATTGCGCAAGTTTGCTTGGCGGCTGTCACCACGCGCCAAGTTAGCGAAGTTGGTGGTGATACGTGTGCTGTCCGCAGGTTGATAGTTCTCGTCGAGGCTAATGCTCTTAATTGTAAAATTAAATTCTGTATTCATGTTGATCTGATATCCCAATCTGTTGTCTGACTTTCGCGGTCTTTAGAATTAAAATTGCTTTTATTTTTGCTTGTGACCGGATTAATAGTTGAAGGCAATACTGTATGAAAAATTAATACGGTATTAAGTTAATCGCTTGGTATTTTTATACTTGGTTCGATAAATGATTAACAATGGTATTCCTTCACATTCAACATGAGGAATATTCATGATCTATTATGTTTGAAAATATTAGGTGGTGTCAGTTATATTAATTGGCTTGATGGAAATATAACCACATTAATAGTGCGTTATTTAAGACAATTAATTTAATTAAGAGATGGACGAAATGAGTGAGTTGCTGTTGTTGATTTTATACTGTGCATTATTAGGCAGTGGTGTTGGTTTTCTTGCCGGACTTTTGGGGATTGGCGGAGGGCTTATCATTGTACCTGTGTTAAGCAGCATTTTACTTCACTTAGAAGTTTTACCTGCTGACCAAGTGGTCGTTGCAGCGATTGCGACTTCCTTGGCATCAATTTTGTTTACCTCAACTTCCTCTGCGCTTGCTCACCACAAAAATGGAAACGTGCCTTGGGATTTGGCACCTTGGATCATGTTGGGTGTTGCTCTGGGTGCATTGATTAGTGGCTTTATGGCGGCTCTTTTACCGGAAAAAGTGGTTCGTATTGTGTTTGCCGTGAGTGTGGTTCTTATTGCGATCAAGATGTTCTTAAGCAGCAAAAATGACGCGCCTAAAGAACGAAAGCTACCGAACAAGGGCGTACTAACGGTTCTTACAACTATTACGGGCGGCTTGTCAGCCATGATAGGCATTGGTGGTGGGGCATTGCTGGTTCCGCTATTGACGTTCTTCTCTGTCGATATGAAAAAGGCGATTGGTTGTGCGTCGGCTTGTGGCATTGTTATCGCGTTGTTTGGCTCGATAGGTTACATCAGTTCAGGCAGCAGCCACTTTGCTCTAACAGACGGTTTTGCTGGCTTTGTTTATTTGCCTGCGCTGTTGGGCATCGTGTGCACATCTTGGTTTACAGCTCCGCTGGGCGCAAAAGCAACTAACCATTTACCGGTTCCAACGATTAAGAAGATCTTTTCGGTACTGTTGGTGGTTATTGCAGCAAGCATGGTTGCTCGTTAATTAAAGAATTCAGTAACCTGTAACTGATTCAGTTTCTTTATTCATTAGACATTTAGGTGCGAAAAAATGCATGTAAATGTCTAATTGCGATCTGAGCCCTCCAATAACATGAGTTACTCCTTTTGATGCATCATGATTCATAATAAGATTGTTCGCGTTTAATAAATATTCAAATGTGGTCAAATACTTATCTAAAGGAGCGAGCGATGGCACGAGAAATTTCATTTAAGGGCAACGGCCCACGTTGGAACGTGGCTCTATCAATGATAATAAGTTACGTGATCGTATCTTTAGCTATTAACTTGTTTTATCAGACTGAGCTCCAGTTTTTTCCTTTCGTTACGTCTATCTTAATCATGATCGCTGTCTATGCTTTGGTCTCTAAGTTCACCCGAAGACATTTATCTTTAGTCGGTGAAGAGATACATCTACATGACGTTAAAGCGAACTTGGTGATCAAAAACTCTGTCTTTTCTCGTCAGTATATTCAGGTTAAATCACTGACTAAAACTGGCTATTACAAAGTGAATGTTCACAAAGGACAGGTTGATAAATCTGATTGGGAAATGCTGTTAAGCAAGACCACACAGCAAAACGTTTAACGCTAACTCTTCATGGAAATTCATTAATATCAGGGTGTTTTATCAACAGTATTATCTTGATAAAACATTGTTATTTAAATCAATTCACTGCTATAGCTAAATGTATCTTGTTTGATTCAACGGAATGCTATCAATGAGTGATTTATGGATCCTTTAACGCAGGGCGTGTTAGGCGCTTCTTTGTCACAATCGGCAAGCAAAAAACAATATGTGGTTGTTGCTGGGGTATTAGGGCTGCTCTCCGGGTTGGCGCCAGATTTAGATTCACTGATTAAGTCTCAAAGTGACCCTTTGTTGGCTTTGGAGTTTCATCGACAATTTACCCATTCACTCTTTTTTATCCCCATTGGCAGTTTGATCTGTGCCTTGGTTCTACATCATCTCATTGCAAAAAGGCGCGGGCTTTCTTTCAAACAAAGTTGGCTGTTTTGCGCTCTGGGTTATGGCACTCATGCACTGTTAGACGCTTGTACCACTTATGGCACGCAGTTACTTTGGCCTTTCACCAACGCGCGTTTTGCTTGGAACACCATATCAATCATCGACCCAGTTTATACGCTTCCCATCTTAATTTTACTTGTGTTTGCAACGTTGAAACGAGCGCCTTGGCTAGCGCGTGTTGCGTTTGCTTGGGCTCTAATCTATCCAACGTTAGGGATGATTCAGCGAGACAGGGCAGAGGCGATTGGGTGGCAATTAGCGCAAGAAAGACAACATACGCCGATTCGATTAGAGGCAAAACCGAGCTTCGCTAACATCTTGGTTTGGAAAGTGGTGTACGAAACAGAGGATCATTATCATGTAGACGCAGTGCGGGTTGGTTCATCGGTAAGCACGTATCCCGGAGAGTCGATTACGAAACTGAATGTTAGCAGGGATTTACCTTGGCTTGACCTGGACTCTCAACAAGCCAAAGACATTGAACGTTTCCGCTGGTTCTCGAATGGTTATATTGCTCAGGACCCAACAGACGAGCTACGTATTATCGATGTCCGATATTCAATTGTACCGAATCAAATGAAAGCACTATGGAGCATCAAGCTATCAAAAGCAGTTGATGCAAACACGCATGTAAGATACGAAACTCATAGAGACAACACACCTGAGTCGAGACAGATCTTCTTCGATATGCTTACTGGCGATAAATGAGCTAGTTTTAAACAGTAAAAAGGCTGAGTTAGGTAATCTGCTCGGCTTTTTATTCGTTTGTTTAACAGGTCGATGTTGCATTGCTTTACATCACATATATTAATAAATCTGACAGTGCTTACATTTATAAATGTGATTTATATCTCTATCCATCTTATGAATACTTTCTAAGCTTAGTTGGTTTTTTATCTAATTAAACAGAAGGTTATATGATAAATAGAATAATAATACTAAGTGGCGTTGCATTACTTTGTTCAGTGAGTGCGCATGCGCAAATGCAAAATGGAAGTTTCGAAAACTGGGAAGAAAACGTACCATCTGGATGGAGTGTGATTGACTCCGGCATTGCAGTTTCACCCTCTAACGTACCTGTTAATAACGGCAGTTTCTCTGCGCAAGTAACAGTGAATACAGGCACTCAAAGTAATACCGATTTTCTGCAAACGATACGTGTTGAACAAGGGAAAACTTATGATTTCTCTGTCGATGTTTACCACACGGAAGGCAACGTGAAAGCTCGCCTTTTGGTTGATGGCTATTTAGGTTACTCGAATAATGGTCTAACGAATCAGTGGCAGGCATTGACTCACTCGTACAGCGCTACGAGCACTAAAGATATCGTTGTGGGCGTACGATTTTATGATGATGCAGGTTTTGATGGTTCGGAAGTGGTGTATTTAGATAACTTTCAGCCGACGGAGACTCCACCCACACAAAGCTGCAATGACACAAGTGCCGCACTCACGCTAGTGACGGATAACTATGGTTCTGAAACCAGTTGGTCTCTCAAAAACTCAGTTTCTCAAACTCTTTATTCTGGTTCAGACTATCAGAATAACACCATCAATGAAGTGGAAATGTGTTTAGCGGATGGTAGCTACATCCTAGAAGTCTTAGACTCTTATGGAGATGGAATGTGCTGCAGTGTGGGGAATGGTTCATACAGTTTATCGGTAAACGGAACCGTTGTGGCATCTGGTGGTGATTTCCAAGCAAGTCAGAGTACAGAATTTACAATTGGTGGTTCAACTACA
Organism: Vibrio sp. FF145; assembly: GCF_041439075.1. Lineage (NCBI taxonomy): Bacteria > Pseudomonadati > Pseudomonadota > Gammaproteobacteria > Vibrionales > Vibrionaceae > Vibrio > Vibrio sp. FF145. The sequence continues at coordinate 58,478 of NZ_JBGONH010000020.1, read as the reverse complement.
CCACCAACTGAACCACCAGTTTTAGGTGAGTATTATAAAGACGCTGAAGGCAAAGTGGGCTTTGCGTTAAAAACGGCCTTATATCAAATTATTGATAATCATAGCAGTCAGGGTTACACCGCTATTTGGACGTTGGTGTCTGAGGCTGACCTAGACGCATACTATGACACTGATGGGTCGATTCTCGATATGTATTCGGAGAAACCTTCAGGCTCTGATTCAATCCAATTTACTAAGCTGGCCGATCAATGTGGTCAATACAGCAAAGAAGGTGATTGCTACAACCGTGAGCACTCATTCCCGAAAAGCTGGTTTGGAGGGAAAGTCGAGCCAATGAACTCTGACGGTCACCATTTATTTGCCACTGACGGCTACGTTAACTCGAAACGTAGTAATTGGCCATTTGGTGAGGTGAGTAGCGCGACATACACATCAAGCAATGGTTCTAAGTTAGGCAGCGCAGCGAACTCTCTTGGTTATGTGGGTACGGTGTTTGAGCCAATTGATGAGTTTAAAGGTGATTTCGCAAGAGCATATTTCTACATGGCAACACGTTATGAAAATGAAATCGCTAATTGGGAAGGGAACTCTACAAGCTCTGATGCCGTTCTGGATGGAACCAATACAACCGTTTTTGAACCTTGGCTACTTACTATGCTAAAGCGTTGGCATTCTGAAGACCCAGTAAGCCAAAAAGAAATCGACCGAAATAAGGCAGTACATGATTTTCAAGGGAATCGTAATCCGTTTATTGATCATCCAGAGTTTGTAAGCCAAATCTGGGGAAATTAATCGGAATATAACCACCATGACAATTGCTTCATGATTATTGAATTGAGCCCAATCCTTTATTTGGGCTTTTTTATTGAGAGGCATTAGAGAGCATGATTTTTAATATTTGAAAAAAGCATATTGTCATGAAGGTACGTATACTTGTCAGTGCTCGGCACCATCAATACTGGACGCTACGTCAAGCGACTTTCCATACCTTTAGTTATCTCAGAATTGTTAATTTAGGGGAAGCTGTAGCTCATTTATGCCCCGAAATGAGTTTGAGTGAAGGATCAATTTCGAGTTATTCGTCTTGTTTTGCCATACTTCAGATAATCTACCCAAAAAACGAATTACAGTTCACATATTCAAGCTTATAACCTATTCGAATTAAGCAATCAGGTTAGTAACGTTTAATGATTAAGGTAGAATGAACAATATCTTTTGGGTAGGTTAACTAAATGAATAAAGTAAATTTTTTGTCATCATTCGTAAAAAGAACAGAGGGTGTTAAAGTTCCTGTTCAAGTTGATATTGATTCTTCAGACAAAAATGAGAATGAAGATTATCAAACGTTACTAACAAGTATCAATAACCTGTTAGATTTTGACAATTTGATTGTTCTTGCTGGTTCGGGTACATCGTTGACTTTTACAGGTATAGCCCCAAGCATGGGGCGACTGTGGGAAAAATGTAAGGAACAAGATCCTGAACAGTTCGAGGTCGTTCTTGACGCTGTTCAGTATGATAAAAATCAAACTAAAAGAGATGATGATACAAGCGAACCGTGGGATGATATTGAGCTATTGCTATCTTTATGTGATCAGTATATCGCCTTGTTTCCCGATGAAGACAAAACTATCCAGCTTGTATCTTTCTTAGAGCAATCAAAGAAAACTATTTTAGATGAAACAAACTTTACCGATGCCATTGATTCAAATGATTGGGTTTCACATGATAAATTTATCAGGACGTTAGGGCGAAGAAGTCCTAAGCAGCAACGGCTAAAGCTATTTACTACTAACTATGATTTAGCTTTTGAGCACTCTGCTGCTAATACAGGTTTTGTTGTTGTTGACGGTTTTGAGTTTTCATCTCCTAGTTTCTTCAACCCAACATGGTATCGCTATGATATTGTTGACCGAAGTGGACAATCCAAGAACGCAAGTTCTTATATTCCTAATGTGATTCATCTGTACAAGATGCATGGTTCTGTTAATTGGACTCGCGAACACGGACGAGTAAAAAAAGTCGATTATAAAGCGACTATTAATGATCCTGTATTTATTTACCCCAGCAGCTCTAAGTATCAAACTTCTTATGATTCCCCATATTTGGATATGATGTCATCGTTTCTTAATAGTCTCCAGCAACCTAAAACTGCATTAATATGTTTGGGCTTTGGGTTTAATGATAAGCACATCAACAATGCGGTTACTATGGCTCTTCGAACTAATGCTGAGTTCAGCCTTCTTGTCGCAACAAAAGATCCATTTAATGAAAAAGGATCTTTTAATAAAGATGTAAGGAATCTATTGAATTCAGCTATCCAACATGGTGATAGAAGGATTTCAATAATTGATGGAACTTTTGAGCAATTTTCTAACTTGTTGCAAGAACGCAGGAAAGAAACACCAGAAGAGACGTTATTCAAAACCTTTGAGTCATTAGCTGAAAATATGACTATGAAGAAGGTTGATAATAATGAGTTCTAATGATTGGTTTACACCTTATGATCCCAATCGAAGAATTGGTAGTGCTATTAATATTTCTCCAGCAGAGATTACTGCAAATTTATCTGACGCAGGGTCTGGTGAAGCAAAGTGGTACTTGGGAGACCGTGTTGCATCAGGAGAAGTCAACGAATTTGTTTTCCTTGATTGTGGTCAAACGGCTGTACTAGGGCGCTTAGTACAAGTTTGGCTAGATGGTGCAGAAAGACTATCTGTAGATGCTATATCTATTGATAATGGGTTTAATAATCCTATTGGTGTTATTCAGTTATTGACAAGTGTTAACACCGCGACAGGGGAAATATACCGTGGTATCAAAAATCATCCGAGGTTAGGTAGCCAAATTTATTCTGCTCATCCAAAGTTAATATCTATTTTGGCAGAAGGCGATTCTAGTGAAGATGAATTAAAGTTGGAGATAGCAGAACTACCGTATGATTCAGCGGTGAACATTACAGTAACGCCAGACAAATTATTCGCAAGGCATTGTGCTGTTTTAGGTGCTACTGGTGGTGGTAAAAGTTATTCAATGTCCCGATTGATACAAGAAGTTCAGCGGCATGGAGGAAAAGCTTTAATATTAGATCCAACTGGTGAGTATTCTGACTTAGAGTGTGAGACCTATTATGTAGGTAATCATGAAAATGCCAATTCAGATAACATCGTTACATTTCCGCACTGGAGGCTGCCTGAGTCGGATATATTTGCTTTTTTGCGTCCGTCAGCGCAAACACAAATGCCTAAGTTAAGTTCTGCTATCTTGAGTCAAAAAATCGTTGCCAAGTATCATAACAATCCCCAAGGACTTTTTATTAATGAGCAAAAATCATTAGTTAAAACAGGGCAATTGAAAGCACCTTTCAATCAAGCACACGAGATGATTGAAAAAAATGACTGTCAGTATTGGTGCTTTAAACATATTGCAGATCAAATTATTCATGAATGTGTATGGCCTTCTATTAAAGAAGGTTACGGTAAAGAACAAGTCATAAATGAATCAGTTTGGGGGGCAGCTTCTGATGGTGACCTTGGTTACTGTATGAGCCTTATATCGAGAATAAAGTCTTATTCTGAAAACAAGCATTTGAATTGGATGATAGATGCGAAAGGATATAAGGAAATCCCGACTCTACTTAGTGATTTTTCTTCAAACAAAACAAGTAGCCGCCTTCTTAGGATAGATTTATCAGCAGTATCATATGAAGCAAATAGTCGTGAGATTTTAGTTAATGCTATCGGTAGAAAGCTAATGGATTTGGCGAGAAACGGAAGCATTAATCATAGTGAACCTGTGTTAGTTTTTATAGATGAGGCTCACCAGTTTCTGAATAAAACTGTTGGAGATGAAGCAAATTCGATCAAGTTAGATTCATTTGGAAATATTGCAAAAGAAGGTCGTAAGTATGGCCTGAATGTGGTTATTGCAACTCAACGTCCTAGAGATATACCTGAAGATGTGTTGAGTCAGGTTGGATCTTTGATTGTTCACAGGTTAACTAACTACCATGATCAAGAAATTGTTAAAAGAGCTGTAGGCACAATGGATCAACGTTCTGCTTCGTTTTTGCCAACACTAAGTCAAGGTGAAGCATTGTTACTAGGGATTGACTTCCCATTTCCAATGACCGTCAAAATGAAAAAGCCAAAAATCACACCTACATCGAAAAGTGCAGAATACTCAGCCGCTTGGAAGCGTAAGAGTAAGCCTATACTCAAGAGTGAGGTTGCTGAATATCTAAGGGTTCCAGACGAGTACATAAATGAGTTTGAAAGTTTAGATATCAAATATATGCCTGATGAAGGTTCTAACGGCGATATGGTTTATAGCTATTATTTTGAAGTTCCGCAGGATGCAACTGACGAGTTACTTGATTCAATGAGTTGGTTTAAAGGACAATTAATTAACGATATACCAGTTCATGTTTTGGAAAATGAATGCCACGAATAGACGGTTTTTTATCAGCCGAGTAAAAGGGGGAGCAAATCTTACGTTTTTCTTTTGGTGTTTTGACTTGTTTTTTAATCGTAGCTTGACGAGCTAGAGTATCAACCCTATCTCATTTATGTCCAATTCCGTGCTAGCAGGTACCAGGATATTCCGTGATTGTTAGGTTCGATGAAGGGATAAAGCCTTCATCGAACTTAAGTATGTTTTGAAAATGTGATTAAAAAGGCTGAGTCAGTAATCTGCTCAGCCTTTAATTCATTCGTTGTTCTATACAGCCTATTCCATTAAAGGTAACGGCTTCTTAAATGATCTTTGAAGTATTGCGCATTCAAGGTTTCACCCGTTGCGCCTTTCACCAAATCATCGGTGCTCAGCAGGCTGCCCTTGCTCCAAATATTCGATTCTAACCAAGTGAAGATAGGGGATAGGTCACCACTTTCAATCACAGAGTTCACATCCACCGTTTTCTTCATTGAAGCCATGAATTGAGCCGCGTACATCGCACCTAGTGTGTAAGATGGGAAGTAACCAAATGCGCCGTCTGTCCAGTGAATATCCTGCATACAACCGTTAGTGAAATTACCTAGAGTGCTTAAGCCAAGGTATGACTGCATCTTGGTATTCCATAACTCTGGAACGTCGGTGTGTTTGATCTTGCCGTTGATCAAGTCACGCTCAATCTCGTAACGTAAAATCACGTGCGCTGGGTAGGTCAGCTCATCGGCATCAACACGGATGAAGTCTTTCTTCACGCGAGTGTAGATCTTCTGGAAGTTCTCTTTCTCAAATTCTGAGCCTGAGAATTGCTGCCCCGCCAAGTTTGCTAAGTGTCCGATGAATGGGTCGCTGCGGCCAACTTGCATCTCGAAGAACAAAGATTGAGATTCGTGGATGCCCATAGAGCGAGCTTCGCCCGCCGGTTGCCCTGCTAGGTGTTTTGGTAAGCCCTGTTCGTAACGCGCATGCCCGGTTTCATGCACTATACCCATTAAGCTTTGAACGAATTCCGCTTCGTCGTAGCGTGTTGTGATACGCACGTCTGAAGGTACGCCGCCACAGAATGGGTGGACACTTTCATCCAATCGGCCATGTTCAAAATCGAACTGAAGCAGCTTCATGACTTCTAAACCAAGTGCTTTCTGTTTCTCGGTCGAATAGATGCCAGATGGCGCATTAAATTGCTCGCTCGATTGTTTTTCGATCACTTCATCAATCAGGTTTGGCAGCCATGTTTTAACGTCTGCAAACAAGATATCAAGTGAAGCAGAGCTGGTGCCTGGTTCATAGATATCAAGCATGGCATCATAAGGTGTTAGGTTCGCCGCATCGGCGCGGATCTGCGCTTCTTCACGAGACAGTTCAACCACTTCACGCCAGTTCTTTTCGAATCCAACCCAGTCGTTGTTACCACGTTGGCTACGCCATGCATGTTCACACTTTGAACCTGCTAGAGATTTCGCTTCAACCAGTTTTTCTGGAAGTAGGTTAGCTTGTTGCCATTGGCGTTTAATTTCACGCAGAGACGATTGTTGTTCGTTGTTCAGCGCTTCGTTTTCAGCGTCTGCAATCCAATCTCCAAGTTGTGGTTGCGTCATCAACCCGTGAATATGAACCGAAAGCTCGGCCATCGCTTCACTGCGAGCTTGGTTACCACCGGCAGGCATCATTGAAGCTTGGTCCCAACCACAAATAGAGGCTAGGTGTTGAAAGCGTGAACATTTTTGAGAGTGCTCGACTAGTTTCTTGAATGCGCTCATTTGACTACTCTTAATTTGGTTTCTGTAAATGATCCTTAGGACAGCGTCAGCGTTAAGGTTCATCTCTCATGTACTTTGATTATGGCTCTACTTTAAAAGACGCTGACCTTCGGAGTCGAAGATATAGCGAGAAAAGCATGAGGCGGTACGATGCCTTGAATTTACTATTTCTTAACAAATTAAACTGTTCTATTGTGCACAAAATCAGTGAGTTGTATAGCTGGTGGCAATTGTTGCTTGCGAATTGTTCAGATACACGGTATTGATGATAGATCGCTGAACAAGAATGACAATGATATGGATATTTTGAACTTTGAGGCATTTTTAATTGCCATTACTATTTTAACGCTAACGCCGGGTTTAGATACGGCTTTGGTGATTCGCAATACGAGCCGTTCTGGCTTATCTGACGGCGTGATGACCAGCTTTGGTATTTGTAGCGGCTTGTATGTACACGCGTTTTTCTCTGCTGTGGGTATTTCTGCAATCCTCGCCCAGTCAGCTGAACTCTTTCAAGCCGTTAAGATGGTGGGTGCGGTTTACCTGATCTGGCTTGGCTTAAGCAGTTTACGAGCTTTGATGAAAAACGGTGGCGGTTTGAAGGTGGGTGAACAAGCTCAGCAAGCATACAGTGCTAAGCGTTCTTTGCGTGAAGGCTTTTTATCTAATGTGCTGAACCCAAAAACGGCAGTTTTCTATTTGGCCTTTTTACCTCAGTTCGTGAACCCTGAAGGTTCGCCTTTATTGCAATCTATGTTGATGGCTTCGGTACACTTTATGATTGCGATGGTGTGGCAATGCGGTTTGGCAGGGGCACTTAACTCGGCTAAAAACTTGCTTAAGAATGCGAGCTTTATGAAGTGGATGGAAGGCGTGACGGGCATGGTGCTGGTGGGGCTGGGTGTGAAGCTTTTAATGGAAGAACCTAGCTAAGTCATAGTGACTTAGTTTATTGGAATCTAAATCACTGGCACATAGCCATTGGTTTTACAATAAAACGCCCGCACATCATTGCGGGCGTTTTTGATCGCTCAATTCTAATACCAATCACAGTAAGTAAGTGATCAAAAATAGCGTAGAAAAAAAGCTTGAGAACGAGGCAGCTCTTTTTGACAAGTAGCTTCGATAAGTAGTTATTCTACAATCAAAAATTCTAACGAAGTTATCGAGATTTTTAACAAGCTAGGGTGACCAGTTATTTACTACGATTGGTATAATTATGCTTTAACTGCTTCACAATCATTTGAAGAAGTTAACGGTTTGAAGAATAGCTTGGTTTCTTCGATAACAACATGGCGTAGTAAGATAAGCCCAATTAGGTTCGGAATTGCCATTAGGCCGTTCACGATATCCGCCATTATCCAGATCATGTCGAGCTTTAAGAATGCACCAGAAGCAACCAAGGCGATGAAGATAATCTTGTAAGGCAATACTGCTTTGGTACCCAGCAAGAAAACAACACAGCGCTCACCGTAGTAGTTCCAACCTAAAATTGTTGTAAACGCAAAGAAGATTAAGCCAACAGAAACCAACATAGGGCCAAGGGTGTCTGCATTCAAACCAACAGCGAACGCGTGAGTGGTCATCGCAGCGCCAGAAAGGTCCGTCTGCCAAGCGCCTGTTAAGATAAGTGCCAGACCTGTCATCGTACAGATGATGATGGTATCGAAGAAGGTGCCTGTCATAGAGACAAGCCCTTGTTTCACACATGAGTCTGTTTTAGCCGCGGCTGCTGCCATTGGTGCGCTACCTAGGCCAGATTCGTTCGAGAACACGCCACGAGCGATACCTGATTGGATAGCAAGCATGATGCTCGCACCAAAGAAACCACCGGTTGCTGCCGTGTTGGTAAACGCAGAGGTCACAACAAGGGTAATGGCATTCAGTAGTTGGTCTGCATTGGAAATAAGAACGCTTAAACACGCGACGACGTACATCACCGCCATCGTAGGAACGACTTTCCCTGCTACTTTAGCGATAGATTGAATACCACCAAGGGTTACAACCGCCACTAGTATCGTGAGGACAACCGCTGACATTTCACGTGAAGCGCCAAATGAGATTTGAGTTGCGTCTAAGATAGCGTTTACTTGTGGGAAGGTACCGATACCGAAGCAAGCAACACCGAGCGCGAAGACAGCGAACATTACCGCTAAGATTCGAGAGCCGACACCGTATTGCAGGTAGTACATTGGGCCGCCAACCATTTCGCCATTGCTATCGGTTCTACGGTATTTAACAGCAAGTAGACATTCTGCGTATTTGGTCGCCATACCAAATACAGCGGCAAGCCACATCCAGAATAGGGCGCCAGGGCCACCAATCTTGATTGCGGTCGCTACGCCTACAATATTGCCTGTACCAATCGTTGCGGAAAGCGCTGTACACAAAGCGGCGAAGCTTGATACGTCACCCGTACCGGATTTGTCTTTGCTGAACACCATTTTTAGCGCGGTTGGGAGGTGTCTAAACTGGAGTAAGCCTAAGCGAAAAGTAAAATAGATACCTGTACCCACTAGCAGAATAAGTAGTGGTGGTCCCCAAACGAATTGGTTGATGGTTTGTAGTGTAGCTTGTAGGTGGTTCATAGATTCCCCTTAATAAATATAAAATTTAAGGAGAAGAGGGAAGGCAGTGCAGATCACAGGGATCGATAGCACTACTTAATACAGACGGATTTCTAGATAGAATTCTTTTGTTAATTAAGGCTGTTGCTTTCCACTCCTCTGTCCTTTTGCCTGAGAGTTTCACTTAGCGAATCACTTATAGATAAGTAACGGGCACTAAGCTTGCTCCTTCGGCGACCGCTTGCTACAAAAAAAGTAGTACGGTTCTCTCCAGAGGTTCCTCCAACGACAGTCCTCACTTTTCTGGATTTCTCCAGCACAAAGCGCCTGAAAGATTTACTTCTTCGGCGGGTTTATCTAACTAAATGTTAATATTTAGTTAAAAACCACTCTCCTGCAGTCTTCATCGGAACAATTACCTAAATAATTAGGTAATCTGTAGGCGTATCCTAGATCATATAAAATGTGATGTCAGCTACAAAATATCTGTTTGCTCAAATGTTGTTCAACTAAATGATCAAACAACGAATCTCTGACGTAACTTGCTTATTTAAATGGTATAAAATAGAGAAACAAGGAGGAGTTATGACTCGATTAATAGCGATTGTTTTTTTATTGGCTTTGGCATTTGTGCTGTTTCGTTACCGGACAAACGAAAAACTGCAAAAATGGGTAGTGATAGTTATCGTTAGCAGCTTCCTTTTGTATACTGCCAGCCTGATGATTTCGGAGTTAACTCGTTAAGTCTGTCTGTGAGCAGATAGGATAAACGTGTTAGCAAAGCTCAAGTGCTTCTGGCTTGGGCAATAGGTTTAACTGAGCTTAAAGTATCAGTATCAGTATCAGTATCAGTATCAGTATCAGTGACCGTGTAACGTTAAACAAATTTTTGGGAGTACCCGCTAGTGAACCAGCAATCTGGACAAGGCGAACAAGATGAAGTGGTTGTTATTGAGGAACGCGACAAACGTAGTCAGCTCTATATCGGCATTGCTGCGGTTATCGGTTTGGCGTTAGGCGGCTTAATCGGATCTACAGTCACGGCTTCGAAGTGGGAATCCACTTATCAGGTACTAGAAACTCGTTATCAAGAACTGCGTGATAGTAAAACTCAGTTGGTGACATCAGTTGAAGAGAAAGTGGCAAAAGTTGATACCGAAATTGATGCGAAAGTAGAAGCTGCTCTAGTGAAACAGGCAGAAGAGCATCAAAAAGAACTCCAAGATTTAGCGAAACAATCTGCAGTTTTAGAGAAAGCAAACTACTCGTTAGAGCAGCAGTTAAACGAACAGAAGCAAACGTTAGAACAAACTCAACAAAATAATCAAAAGTTGAGCCGTCAAGCTGATATGCAGTCGACCCTTTTTGAACGTTCGCGTGAGCTTTTCCGCAAAGAATTACAGATATCTCAAGAGCTTGAAAAACTCGAGAAAGAAAGAGATGACATCGAACAGAATCTTGGTTCTTTGAAGAAAGCGTGTGATGTTTTCTTAGATGGTACGTCATGGGATACAAAATCTGACGCCTGTGAGAAACAGGATAATGCCAATTCCCGCTTAAGTGACATCAGACAAATGATTGAAGTTCACACCATGGATATCAAGCAGATCAAGACTCTCACTGAAGAGATGGGTCTATAAGCTGAGCGCTTAATATAGCCATATCACGACTACTTGCAGTAAGAATTTGAACGCCCACATCGCACACGTGATGTGGGCGTTTTGCGTTCTCACCCCCTAAATGGCTAAGATGCGCTTTACATTGTTATTTCTGAAATTAGTGATTAGATACGTAAAATTGATCTTGATATGTGCTTTGTTGGGTAGTTGGTGACTTTGCACGCATATTTACACGCCAGAAAATTAGCATAATTGTTATGTTCTAGGATGAATATGTGGTTTGTTGCCACTCGGTGATTAGACTATCTCAAAGGA